>NZ_JBIRGD010000014.1:0-269137 GCF_044327805.1 Streptomyces sp. NPDC018019
GACGGCTCCGCCAGATTCAATACCGCAGCGACATCATCGACAGCTGCCTCACCGCGACCGGACTTTCCCTAACGACACCACGCAGACAAAGTCAGCAGACGGCAGGGAGGGAGGCCGTGCCGTGGGCCCCCTGATGGGGCACGATGCCGCCGCGTGCCCAGGGGCGACCTCCAGGACCGAGGTGACCTGGCAGGACGCGATGTCGATCACGTCGACGGTGCCGGCCTGAAGGTTGGAGACGAAGCCGGCGTCACCGTCCGGAGTAGAAATGATGTTAATGGCACCGCGGCCGGCCTCCCCCCCCAGCAGCGCGAAGGTGATGCAGTCGTAGACGGACAGCAGGCCGCGCTCGCAGCGGAAGCCCCCTTCGCCGCTCATGTGCCACTGCCCCACCAGCAGCAGGCCGCCGGAGGCGACGTGGACCGGGCTGGGGGCAGCCGTGGTCGCGATGGTATGCACGAGGGTGTCGGCGGCGGTGTCGATGACCGGCACCGCCGACGGCGCGCCGGTGCCGGTGAGCGTGGGGGCGGCGCACAGGCGCGAGCCGTCCGGGGACAGGGCCAGATCCTCGCGTCTTCGGCAGCGCCGGTGCTGCGGCGCCGACGGCAGCCTCCTCGGCTACTGGGCCGAACCAGCGGAAGCTGCCCTGCCGGGCGGCGGCCTCGGACAAGTGTGGGCACCCGCTCGACCACCGCCCGGCACGGAGGATCCTTCCCCGCACGATGGCGCACGGCAAGGGCGCACAAGCGGGCCGCCGCCGCGGTCCGCGCCCGGGTGGCGCTCCTGCGGATCACGCAGGAGATCCGGCCCGGTGCGCGGTCATCGCCGACCGGGAGGCGGGCGCCACCTGGCAGCGGATCGGTCACCCACACGGGCTGACCGGCGAAGCCGCACCGGCCGACCGAGCACGCCGTACTTCGTCAACGGACGCAATGCGCAGGCCAGAGGCACCATCGAGTGGTCCGCCAGTAACCTGCTCACCATCCACTACACGACTTCGGCAGCCGACCAAGACCCACGCGTGCGCAAGGCCGTAGAACGAGGGTGAGGGGAAAGGCGCGTCGTCCGGCCGCCCGCCGCAGACACCCGCGTAGTTGCCCGCGGGGCATTTTGCCCCGCGGGTCAGCTTCTCAGAGGCACCCGGACGTGTATTCCCCGGCCTGTGAACGGCACCGGCCGGGGCGTGTGCCCGGGTGCGGGTCAGGAGTCCGGTTCGGGCCGGGGGAAGGGACCGCGATCGGCGGGCCCGTAGACGACCTGGTGCGCCGCCGCGGTGAGCTTTCGCTGGTGGGCGCGGGCGTAATCGCGCAGCCGGGTGAAGGCCGTGTGGGGGCAGGTGCAGGCGCTCGGCCAGCACTCCTTTGGCCTGTTCGATGATGATGCGGGAGGCCAGGGCCGTTTGCAGCTGGGCGTTGTGCTCGCGCACGCGGTCGAGTTCCTGTTCGCGGGCCAGGGCCCAGGCGGTGGTCTCGGCCAGGACCTGGCAGGCGCCGATGGAGGCCGCCTCCAGGCGGTGGTGCTGATGGAGGAGGTGGAGGACGCCCAGCAGACGGCCCTGGTACTGCAACGGGACGGCGGTGGTGGCGGTGAAGCCTTCCACCGGGGCCTGCGGGGTGAAGTGCGGCCAGCGTGCCTGGCTGTCCGGGTGGGTCAGCTGCACGTCGGCCAGCAGGGTGCCGGTGCGGGACACATCCGGGCACGGGCTTTCGGCCAGGACCACCTGGAGTCGTTCAAGGCGGGCGGCGGCCGGGCCGGTGGCGAAGCCCACCTGGCGCAGCCGCGGCCCGTCGGCCAGCAGAAGGCCGCTGGCCTGGACCCCGGGCAGGTGCAGGCAGTACTCGGCCAGCCGCCGTCCCGGCGCGGCAGTCTCATTCAGGGGATCGCAGAAGACGCCACTCTGCGGCGGGCCGCCGGACGGCGCAGAATTTGTTCCGGTCTCGGACATGGCGGACACACATCCATTGCAGCGGCCCGCGGACCGCAGCCGACAGGCCCGGACCCGCCGCGCATGGCCCAAAACCAGCCACCTCCCCACGGCGACAAGCGCACGCCCGCCTGTACGCGCCCCCTTGGTCCACCGATTCACTCCGGATCAGGATGAGATGAACTCACAACGCTCAGACGCCTACGAGATGAAATCGGTGCACGACTTCTCGTCCTCCGCTACCGCCGGTTCCGCGACCTTTGCGTGCTTCTAGAAGAACGCGCCGTTGGATCTTACGGAAGTTCCACGGCGTTGCACGCCGTCACTTGAAGGCGGCACGGGCACAGAGCACCAGGCGCCGGGCCGCGTCGCCGTACACCGCCATCCGCTGCAGCTGGTCGAACGCCCTGAGATACACGCTGATCTCGCCGGGCGCGGTGATGTTGATCTCGGCGGAGAGGGTTTCCACCTGGACCCGCTCCTGGTCGAAGACCATGAACGTCTCCAGGGGCCACATCGTGCGCCGTGCGCTGACGGGGATCACGCCCAGGGCGACGGCGGGAAAGGCCATGGCTTCGAGCAGGAAGTCGAGCTGGCCGGTCATCGTCCCCGGCCCGGTGAGCTGGTAGCGCAGGACGGCTTCCTCGACCAGCAGCAGGAAGCGGTGGCGCCCTTCGCGGATGACGCGCGAGCGGGCCAGTCTGGCGGTAGCGGCCTCGCAGGCGTCGTCGGGGGTGCCCTGGAACCGGTTGATCGCCGACAGCAGCGCGGCGGCGTAGGCGTGGGTCTGCAGCAGGCCGGGGATGACGTTGGAGCAGTACACCCGAAACAGCCGGGTGCGCTCGTAGAGGGGTACGGCCGCTTCCTGGTGGCGGCGGATGCCGCTGCGGTGCAGGCGACGCCACTCGGCGTACATCGACTCCGCCGTACGCGCTGCGGCGAGCAGATCGTCCATCTGGTCGAGCGCACCGCACGCCGCGCACCAGGCCCGGATGTCCGAGTCCGAGGGCGGCGTGCGGGCGTTCTCCAGCCGAGAGGTCTTCGACTTGTGCCAGCCGCACCGCGCTGCCAGCTCGCTGGTGGTCAGACCGCCGGCGCGCCGCATCTCCCGAAGGCGTACCGCCAGGGCACGGCGGGCTTCTTGTACAGCCGGGGACGGAGATGCGGACACGGGCAGCGTTCCAGTGAGGGCGAGGTGGTCAGATCAGGCCGGCGTGTACTGGTCGTGTGGCACGGCCCGCTCCCACACGGCGGCGAACGCCTGCGTGCACAGCCGGGCCACTGCCGCGTCCTCGGTGTACTGCGGGGCGACGGCCCGGCCGTCGCCGGAGAAGACATTGAAGCGTACGGCCCGCTCGTCGATGAGCCAGAAGTCGTTACCCGGCAGCGCCAGGCCGGAGGCGTGCGCCCGGGGCAGCCACCGCACCTGCTCGCCAGCCGCCACATTCACCGGCGTGATCGCGTGCTCAAAACGGATGTACTGGCTCACGGGCTCCGAAACGATCCGTGCCCGGCGCACCGTGACCCCGCGAGCGGTGGTCCGCTTCACCAGCTCCACCCACGGCCGCCAGAACGCCGAATCGGCTGCCGGTACTGTTCCGTCGCGCCGCCAGGCGTCCACCGTTGCCGTCTCCTCCTCGACGGCATAGACATCGCGCATCTCCAAGTGCACGGCCGAGTGCCGGGCACAGTCGAGCAGTTCAGCGAAGTCGGGCACCGTCTGCGACATCACACGCCTCCCTGAGCTGGGCCGCCATACGGGCGGGGATACGGACCACAGCCTCCCCTTCGGGCCGGGGGCTGTTCATCGCGCACTCCTGGAGCGTCGCGCCGTCGGCGCACCAGCCCTGCACGATGATCTCCCTATTGGCCTCGTCCACCCAGACCGCAGGGCAATTCCCGCCGCCTGTTTCCGGATCGATACCGATGAACCGTAGTGCCATTAGTGCCTCCCATGCGTTTGCACGCGGTATGCCATGTTGTGGTCGCTGTGCTGGGGATCGGCGCGAACTTCGCCACCAGGCTGTTCGACGGCAGTGACACCCTCTGGGCTTCCCGGACGTCTGTTCCAGAACAGGTGTCTCGCCCGCTGTCAACGGGGTTCCGGCAGTTGATTGAGGTCGTAGTCGGTGGTCACCAGCAGGTGATCGCTGGCGGCTTTCGCCTTCGGCCCGCTGTGGGTGGTGTGCGCGTAGGCGGTGCGGGCCAGGCGGAGCGTGGCGCGGACGGTATCGATACGGCCGGGACCGAAAGGGTCAGGGCGCCCGCGCTCGTCGAGCATGTGGCCACACGTCGCCTCCCAGGGGACGTCCAGCAGCGGTGCGATGTCGTGCAGACCGCCGGGTTCCTGGCTGAGGAAGACGGCCGCGTCCCGGTTCGCCACCGGTGGCGCATCGGGGTGCGCCGGGCCGAAGCCGACCTGGTACCGGAGTTTGCGGTGCCGCTGGTCGGCGTAGCGTTCTTCGTCGTAGTAGGAGGTGTCGGCCCGTCGCGAGGCATCCAAACTGTTCCAGTCGGCTCCGATCGCGCCCTGGTCATCTTCACCCTGGAAGGCGGACAGGATGCGACGCGCCTCTTCGAGCCGACGCGTCGGAGAAAAAGGATTCGCATGGTACGAGCCCCACTTAATGGGCCTCGGGCCACCGGCGTCGAGCGTCACCGTGACCATGCCGTGCCAGAAGTCCACTCCGCCGTCGTAGCGCTTCAGCGTGTTGGGTACGGCTTCGACGTCGGGGGTCCACAGCAGAGCGACGTGGAAGCGCACGCTGTCGCAGGTGCCCGGGTGCTGGCTGGCCAGGGCGGGGATGATGCGGCGGCCCCGCGGCCGGGAGGCTTGCGCGACCAAGCCGGTGTCGTCGGCGAACGTGCGAAGGACTCGGCTGGCGTCGGCCCGGCTGTCGCCGGTGATCTCCTGGACTGCCAACGCGCCCCGGCGGTTGCGGAAGGCTTCGGTCACCGTATCGACGAGGTAGGCATACCGCTCCTTCTCCTCGGCTGTGCGCGGAATGCTCAGGTTGAGAAGGTTATAGGTGCCGAACCGGAAGTCTGCTGCCATTAGGGTCTCCTGGTACGTAGGGAGCGGGACATGAGATCTGCGAGCAGGCGGTGTGCCTGCGACGTGCCGGATGAGTCGGGCCGATGGTCACCAACGCATGCCGATGTTGGTCAGCGCGAGGGCACGCTCGCGGCTGAGCTTGTTGTTCCGGAAGTTCTGGCGCTGCTTGTAAACCCACCTGCCAAGAGAGACCGGGTCAGGGCCCTTCGTCGTGTACTTGGCCGGCACGCGCAGGTGCCCGTGGGTGCGGTAGTAGTTGCGGGCGGCTTCGAAGCCGCGCTGCCACTTGTAGTCGTGGACGGACCACACCATGCCGAGGTCATCCAGCTCGCGGATCCGGTCGGGTGACTGCTGTTCTCGGCTGTTGCGCAGCACATGAACCCACTGGCCCAGCGCCACCGGGGGATTGTCATCGGTGGTAAAGGCAATGGGGACCAGCAGGTTGCCATGCTGTTCGCGGTAGGCGCGCGCGGCGGTGATGTGCCGCTGCCAGGAGTTGTCGTACACGCTCCACACCATGCCGATGCGCTCCAGAGCGGCCAGACGATCGTCGTCGAGGTGGAAGAGCCCGGCCCGCAGGGCCCTGACGAAATCCCCGAGCTTGACCGGAGCGCCGCCGTTCTCGCCGGGAAGAACGACATACCCCTTCGGGACGAGCAGGTGGCCGTGGTCCTGGTAGTAGGTCTGGGCCGCGGCGTAGTTGCGCTGCCAGTCTTCGGCTTTGGGCGCCCAGGCGATGCCGAGGGCATCGAGGCGTTCCTTGCGGCTGGGCAGCAGGTTGCCTTTGCTTTCGGTGACACGCTGGCGCGCGAGCCACTCGCCGAGTTTCAGCCCGCCGGGGGCGGTATAGGACAGCGCGATACGCAGATCACCGTGCTGCTGCCGGTAGGCGGTGGCCGCCCCGTAGAACTCCTCCCATGACGGCGTAGTGCTGCGCACGGCGTGGGTGGTGATGGCGGTGGCGAAGTGGGCCGGGACTTCGACTCCGGTGATCCGCAGCCAGTCCGGCAGCTGGGTCACGGGATTGGCGGGCCAGCGCTCGTGGCCGGCGCCGGCACCGAGTTGCAGGCGGGCCTTGTCGAGCTGTTCGCCGAGGGCCTCGTCGTGCGCGCGGAGGGCCCGCGCGATGCGCCACACCTGGTGGTAGGCCGAGCTTTCCAGGGCCTGCACCGGGTCCTCATCGGGGCCGAGCAGGACGGGGACGATGATGGAGGCGACCTTGTCCTTGCGGTCTCCCAGGCGCATGGCCCGGCCCAGCGCCTGGATAATGTCGATCGTCGATTCGCGGGGGTCGATAAAGGCGATACCGTCGACCGCCGGCGCATCGACGCCCTCGGTCAAAACCCTTGCGTTGGACACGACGACCAGGCCCTCTTCGTTTCCGCGCAGCCGGTCGAGGACCTTGCGGCGGTCCGCCACGCTCTGGGCGCCGCGCACGTGCCCCGCCCACACCGACGGAGCCGCGGCGCCGTCCGCCGCCAGCAAGGGAGCCATGGCGGGCAGCGTCTTGGCGAACCAGTCGGCATCGCTGACCCGGCCGTGATAGGTGATCAGCCGGCGGATGCCATGCTGCTCGGCCGCCCGCAGCACGGCGATCTGACGGGCCAGCATGTCCACCGAAACTGCGGAGCGTCCCACCTGGTAGTGCCGCTGTTCGGCGGCCAGGGCGCGGACCTCGTCATTGGTGACGACGGCGACGACGACCTGGTACTTCGCCAGCAGCCCCAGCGCCGAGGCCCGGGCGAAGGACAGCGTGTAGCTCCTGGGGCCGTAGATTTTCGGGTTGTCCATGCTGACGGCGAAGTCGTCGAGGCCAAAGCCCCCGCGGGAGCCGACGATCCGGGGAGTGGCCGTCAGGTACAGCCGTCGGTCGGCGGGCAGCGCCACGTCGTCGTGGACTTGTGCCCAGGCTTTGCCAGCCGCTCCTGCGGTACGGTGCGCCTCGTCCACGATCCCGAGGGTCCAAGGGCTCAGGGCGTGGGAGGCGTGCGCCTCCTGCAGGACCCGCATGCCTGCGTAGGTGCTGACCACCGTCACCCGGCCCGGTCCTGCGGTCAGCCGGGCGAGTTCCGCTGGGCTGGTGGTCACGGCGGCGTGTTCGGCGCGCAGGTCCTGGCCGCGCCGGTCCATCACGCCCGGGTCGGAGCACAGGGCCACGGTGCGGCCGGCGCCGTCGCCGTAGGTCTGCCGGTATGCGTGCAGGGTCTGCCCGACCAGTTCGATGCTGGGGACCACCGTCAGTACTCGGCCGGTGGGTGCGATGTTTTGTGCGATCTCGATGCCCACCCGGGTCTTTCCGGTCCCGCAGGCCATCACCGCGGTGGTGCGCTCGGTCCGGGACAGCGTGTCCGTGACCGTGGTGACGGCTTCGCGCTGGTGAGGCCACAGCGCGGGAGCGGGCAGGTGAGAAGCGGACGCCATGCAAGTGTTCCTTACGTCATGGGTGAGGTGGTCACGCGCCATCGGCGGGGGAGAGGTCTTGCGACGAACTCGTCGTCGGTAGCCGTTTCGTCTCTGGGGTGCGCCAACGCAGGCCGGCGGGCCCCGGGTTCGGGAGCGCGGGCCGCCTTGGGCGCCTTTGGCCGGTTGGGGCGAACTCATAGACGCAGCTGGGTGAGTGCTCTTGCGATAGTGCTGACGAGGTTGTTGATGGGGTCGGCGAGCTGGGTGTCCTTGAGGTAGAAGCCGAAGAGGAGGGCGACAAGCGCGTGCCCGGTCTTCAATCGGCCCTGTTTGACCAGGAGCACGACGACGATCAGCAGCACGATGACGATCGGCAGATGCACCGTCACCGGCAGGGTCGCTTTCGTGACCCGGGGGAATTGGCAAGCCGGCTCGGTGAGCGGAATCTCTCTGTCATGGTGTGGATGCGCAGTAGTGCGATGGCTGGCTCGCCACGGGGTGCGGCTTGCGCCACTTCCCCCGCTGGCGGGAACGAGGTGGCGTGCAGCGGAGCCCGGCGGCGTGGAGGACGGCCGTCGTTACCCGGCACGGCCGGCAAGGTAGCCGTTGTGCGCATGGCCGAGCGCCCGGAACGCGGCGTTGATCCGTTCCACCAGGCTCTCGGGCGCGTAGCCGGTGAGGTGTTTGCGTGGTACGAACCGGTACTGGGTGATATCGGCGGCGAGCCGCACTTCGGTGTGCTGGCTGATGGTGCCTCCGTCCCACACATAGTTGTGGCCTTCGAGGGTGTTGCCCTTGGCGGGCTGCCAGTGCATGAGCAGCAGCCGTCCGGGCTCGATGAGCAGGCCGGACTTCTCCTGGATCCGGCGCTTGCAGGCCGCCTGGGGGTCCTCGTTGCCTTGGGCGCAGCCGCCCGGCAGGTTCCAGGTCAGCAGGTCGCCGCGGTCCACGCGGCGGCGCAACTCGAACAGGAGGATGTCGCCCTTCTCGCTGCGGATCAGGCCCTGGGATCCGATGCGTCGCGGGGGCGCGTCGGTGAAGTGGTCGGTGGTGTCCGGGCTGTTCACGAGGGTCTCCATGTCCTGGTTGTGGGAATGGGGATCGAAAAGCGTGGGTCTTAGGTCGTGGTCTCGGGGCGGGCCGGGGCGAGGAAGCCGCCGTGGGCGCGCAGTCGGCGCAGGGTGGCTTCGTAGTGGTCGTCGTACGGGGAGATGTCGGTGCGGGAGGCGATCACGAGGCCGTTGATCTCGCCGCGGGCGACGGCGCTGCAGGCGCGGTCCAGCTGCGGGCGGGTGGCCGGATCGGTGGGGCCGGTGCGGTCGAAGGTCCGCAAGCCGATCGTCCAGTTCATGGACGTGGCCAGGCCGAGGGCGGTGGCCAGCCGGGTCGCCGGGTCCTGGCCGTCGTCGACCAGTACGTACAGGCCCACGCGCAGGAGCCGGGTGAGGCCGGCCGTGACCTCGGCGAAGTACGTCTCGCGCAGCCCGCGCAGCCAGTGCGCGCCGTGGAGATGGTCGCCGGGGCGAGGCACGGCAGGCCCCGGCTGCCGGGGCGCTGTGGTGGAGGCCGGGGATGTCATCGTGCGCCTCCGGTGGCCAGGGGATGGGTGCGGTGGGCGAGGGCGACGGCGCGGGCCAGGCGCAAGGCGCCCTCGCCGTCGGCGCCGGTGCGGCGGTGATGCTCGTGCAGCAGGCCGGCCAGCACCAGGTCCGGGTCGGCGCCGGGCGCCGGACCGAGCGCGGTGCGGTAGGCGGCCAGCGCCTGGTGGCGGGTCTCCCAGCGGTCGGCGAGGCCGTCGCCGCCGGGCAGGGCGCGCAGTCCCGCCCACCGTCCGTCGATGGTGATCAGGCGCCGTGCGCTCTGGTGCACGGAGCGCGGCAGCGGCCTGGGGGTGGCAGTGGATTTGGGCTGGGCGGCCAGCCAGCGCAGGCCGGCGTCGATGTCCCCGCAGAACCCGGCCGCGATGGCGACGGCGTTGGCCGCTGCCAGCACCCGGGAGTCGGCCCCGCGGACGCGCAGCAGTTGGTGGAGGACGGCGGCGGAGTCGGCCGTGAAGCAGCTCTCGGCGGCCTTGACCTGGCGTTCGCTGCCCCAGCGGCCGAGGTGCGGCCGATAAGGGACGACCTCCATCGCCCCGAGGCCCCCGGACTTGACCAGGCGGGCGGCCCAGGCACCGACCAGCTGTAGGGCCGGGCCGACAGCCCGGTCTTCCGGGAAGCGGAAGACCAAGGTCATCGCTGCTGCTTGTTCAGGGAGGAACCACCGTGGGATTCCGGCGAAATCGGCCAGCAGGATGGGCAACTGACGGAGCACTCCGTCGTGGCTGGGCCTGCGGGCTCCGGACAGCCGGACGCACAGGTACGGGCTGGCCCCCGGCACCTGGCCACCGGGGTGGGGAGGCGGAGCGTCGGCGGGCACGGGCGGGCCGGGAGCTGGCGGTGTGGTGGAGCGCAGCAGCGTCACGATCTCGGTGGGGCGGCCCTGGCACCAGCCCCAGGCACGCTCGTCCGGTGCCTCGGTCAGAGCGAGGGGGTGCCTGGCGCGGTGGAGGTGGTGGCGCAGCAGCGCGAGGTGTCCGATGTCGTCCAGGTGCAGGGGCAGGCGCTGGTCGAAGTCCTCCAGCAGCACCGCATCGGGCAGCCGCCGCCGGGCGCGCAAGCCGGCGAAGGCGTCTTCCCAGGCGGCCGGGGTGGCGTCGGGGCCGGGCAGGGCGGCGCGGTCCAGGGCCCACGTGGCCGGGCTGAGCACGGTGCGCCCGTGCCGCAGCCGGGGCAGGACCGGCAGCGCGCCGGCGGCGCCCCAGTTGAAGGCCCGGACCAGCGCGGTCAGTACCGCGGTGTGCCCGCGGGCGAGTTCCTCGCAGAAGCGGGCCAGCCAGGGGGTGTGCCACTGCCGCTGCAGCGAATGCGGGATGGACGGATCGAGGATCTGGCCGCGCGAGCGGGAGAGCAGGTGCAGGCGTCGGCCGTCGCACATTACGGCGAGGTCGTCGGGGGTGAGCGTGTCCGGCTCCGGGGAGCGGTGCTCGGAGAAGCTGACGAGGTGCTGCTGGAGGCGGGGCAGGCGGGCGAGGTGGCTGGCGCCGGAGGCCAGGGAGGGGAAGGCGAGCTGGACCGGCAGCGCGCCCGTGAGACCGGCGGGCGGCCGGGCCAGCGTGGTGAGCAGGGCGCCGGCCGGATCGTGGGCGAGCAGGGCGGCGAAACGCCCTCCGGCGATGTGGCCGTAGCCGCGGGAGACGCCGCGCAGGACCAGCGCGAAGTCGCCGTGGTCGAGCGCGGCGGGGGAAGGGCTGTGCAACTCGGCCAGCAGCTCGGTGTGCGGCGGGGGCTGCATACGTGCCGGATCGCCGACCGCCAGATGCTCGATCAGATGGTCGTCCAGCTCGATGTCGCGGTCTTCGAGCACGGCCTGCTGGGCCAGGGCGAGCAGCCGGCGGTCCCGGGAGGACAGCGGGGACCGCGGTGCGGGGGCGGCGCTGTGGAAGCCGTCCGGCAGGCCGATGCCGGTAACCGGGTCGATGCACTCCAGCAGCGGGACCAGCACGTGCGGCCCGTAACGCTCCAGGAAGCGACCGCGGTAGGCATGCCAGGCGGGAACGCCGTAGGGGTAGGGCGTCAGCCGGGCCAGGACGGCCGCGGCGGCCTCGGTCTCCCAGGCCACCGCGCGCGGCAGCTGCACCTCGGCATCCAGATGCAGGTCCACCGCCAGCGGCTCCGCGACGTCAGCGTTCGCGCGCATCCGGTCCGCCAGCGCTCTGCGGCGGTCGCGTCCCGCGGAGACCGGGAGGCGGTTGTGCTCGGACATCAGGCCGTGGACCGCACGCAGGGCCGCGATGGGGTCGGCGGCCGGCGGCACCTGGTGCACGCCGACGCTCTCCAACTGGTCCAGCAGGTATCCGAGGGCGTCAGGCTCGGTGGCCGGCGGATGCAGGCAGCTGATCAGCACGCGGTGGGCGATCAGCTCGTCGAGCAGGGCGCAGACGGTGCGCGCATCGACCTCCGGGGAGCCCTCGGCGAGGTGGCGGGCCAGGTCCCGGTACGCAACGGGGGCGCTGGCCATCTCCAGGACGGCGCGCACGGCCGGGGTGTGGCGCACGGAGACCTCCCGGACCGCGGTGGTCCGCTCGCCGGGCCGCCGGGGACGCCAGGGCACCACCAGGCGGTCCCCGCGCACGACGGCGACGGAGTTGGTCACGAGCGTCAGCAGGGCCCGGACCTCGGGCAGGCCCACCAGGGTGGTGATCACCTGGGTCAGCCAGGTGCCGTCGGCCTGGGCCACGGCCCGGTGGCCGGTGCCCCAGCGGACCGAGGTCCGCGGCCCGAAGCGGGCCTCGCACACCCCGGCGAACAGGCCGAACGGCGCGGCCCGGTGCCCCAGACGCAGCAGGTAACCGGCCAGGGCGAGCAGCAGCTTGGAGACGACGGCAGCGTCGCCGGGTGCCGGATCCGCGACCAGGGCGTCGAGTTCGTGCGCGAGGCCCGGACTGGCATGGCGTACGGCGTCGGCGACGACGGCGGTCCCCCACACCTGCCCAATCCAGCCCGCCCACCGCTCGACGCCCGCCGGTGAGGTGTCGGCCAGGCCGGGCCAGGGCGGCACCGTGATGCCGGCGTGGTGCACGGACCGCACCAGAGCGGACTGCTCACACTGGTAGCGCAGCCGAGTACTCATGTCTGTCCTGTCCTCTGGTCTGAATGCGCGTGTCAGGTGAAGGTGCGGGCTTCGGGGCCGTCGCCGCCGAAGAAGAAGGTGAAGGCGTCCGCGGTGCCCGGCACTTCGGCATCGCACAGGCCGAGCACGAAGTCGTCCTCGGTGTAGGGGCCCGCCGCGGGGACCTGGACACCGGTGCACTGGGCCTGGCGTGCGGCAGGTGTGTCCGTCACCGGCGGGTGCCCTCGGTCCGGGCCCGGCTGGCGACCCTGTGGCCCGGCGGATCGGTGAGATGGCCCGTGGGGCAGGTGGTCCATGATTCCTTCTCGCTGCTCGGATGCTGACGAAGAGAGGGGCGAGGGTCAGGAGATGAGGAGACGGCGCCGCTGGTGGGCGGCCAGCTCGCCGCTCAAGGGCTGCAGCCCGACGGCGGAGCGCCGTGCCTCGACGCCCTCGGGGTTCTCGATCGGATAGGGGCGCAGCAGCCGGGGGTCGACCTGGGTGCCGTAGCGCTGGTGTCGTCCCTGGCGGACGGCGGACAGGTCGTGGGCGTAGGCGCCGTAGGCCGTGTCGCAGGCGCCTTCGGCGACCGCCGTCTGGATCAGACCGCAGCAGGTGAGCACGAAGTCCCGGTCGGTCTCGGGGGCGTGCAGCAGGATCTTCAGGGCGGCCGCGGACGCCTCGCCGCCGACCAGGACGGCGGTCGGCCAGCCGTGATAGTTGACCAGGTGGCGCAGCTCGGCAGTGTGCAGGGCGCGGGCGCCGTACAGGTGCTGGCGGCGGTGGGCGGCGCCGGGCAGGGCGTGCACCTCCCGCATCAGCCGGTCATCTTCTGCGGCCATGGCCGTCAGCTGACGGCGCACGGCATCGCGGACCTGGGGCGACATGGCGCGCGGGGCCTGCTGCGCGGGTACCGGCTCGGCGGAGTGGGACATCGTGAACGCTCTCCAGAGGTGATGCAGGCAGTACGGGAGGAGGTGGTGGTCGGCGGAGGGCTCAGGGGGGCCGGCCGTCACGTGGAGCGATGGGGGCCGGGGATCTGTCCGGTGCGTCGTCCCGGCACCGGCGTTCGGCAGGTGCCGGGTCCGATGGCGGCGGGGCGATGCCCAGCAGGTTTCGCAGGCGCTGCGCCGACCGCAGGGCCTGCGGCGTGGGGTCCGGGAGCCGTGTGGTGATGCCGCTCGGCCCGCCTTCGCCGACAGGGACGGGGCGGTCAGGTCCTTCCGGGGGCCCCGCGCGCCGGGGTGACGGCGCTGTGCCGCCTCACCGCACCTCCCGGAAGACAAGGCACCGGTGGGCAACCGCCTTCCGGAAAGTCGTACGGGTGTGTGGTCCGTACCCTCCCCGGGACGGTGCTCTGGCTCGTCCGGGAAGCTGGAGAGGACGCGCTGGCCGGTGACGCTGGTGGTGAGGTGGCCCGTCATCGCGTACTCCTCGGAGGCGGAAAGAAGGGGGAGGGGAGAGCCGGCCCCGGCCAGGGGCACCCCTCTGTCAGCCCTGCCGGGGCCGGCTCGGGTGCCGCAGCGCCGGACAGACCCAACCCGCGGGTCCGGCGCCGACCCGGCCTGCCCGTCCCCACGGCGGAGCGGCCGGGTGCCGTCCCGGACGTCGTCGGCCGGGGCGGCTGCGGCGCGGCTCCGTCCCGCTCTCGCGGTGCAGGTCGGGGCCGCTGTTTCCCGAAGGGCACGCCCGCCTCGGGGGCACGCGTGGTCTTCGGGAGGGCGGCAGCCGTCACGGGGAGACGGCCGCCAGGGCACGGACCTGCCGTGCCCGCCCGCGCGACGGTGGTTGGCCCACCGCCTGCGGAAGCTCGTCAGAGGCGTCTTCGTCTCCGTGCGCATGGCGGAAGCTGGGCGTGGACGGTGTCGGTCAGTCGGGTCAGGCGCCGGGTGCGGCGGCGCAGCAGGAAGGCCGACGTGGGGGTGGGCAGGACTTCGAGGCCGTAGCGGTCGCCGAGGTCATCGGCCGCCGCCTGGTCGGCGGTGTCTGCGGCCAGCCACTGCACGCGCTCGCGTGCGCCGTAGTCGACGAGCCAGCCCACCAGATGCGGCCCGTACCCGTCGCGGTCCGGTCCGTCGCGGTCCTCGTACAGGTCGTCGATCCACAGCGCCCCGCCGGGCATGTCCCGACCGTGCTCATCGCGCATCGGATTCTTGAGCACCAGCGCGCAGCTGCGGATCGTGACGCCGTCCAGCAGTAGCCAGGTCAGGGGATGGCCCCGGTCGACGGCGCCGAGCATCGACAGCAGCGGGCAGCCGCCGGGCGTGGCGGGCCGGGGCCGGTGGTCCATCCAGTGCGTCGCCCGTGCGACGACCTGCGCCAGGGCGTGGCGGTCGGCGTGCTCCGCCGGGCGGATGACGCAGCGCGTCCGCCGGGGCCCGCTGGTCGCCGCTGCTGCGGTGCCGGGGAAGGTGCGGGGCATCGTCATCCCTCCGTGCGGGTGTCGGCCGGCCGGTCGTCGGCCGGTGCCAGGCGGACGGGCAGGCTGGTGTAGGAGTTCATGAGCACGGTGGGGGAGCGGCGGGGGGTGCCGGTCACGGTGAGGTCGGGCCACCGCTGGAACAGGCGCTGAAGGACGATGCGGCCTTCCAGGCGGGCGAGCGGGGCGCCGAGGCAGACGTGGATGCCGTGCCCGAAGGAGGTGTGGCTGCGGACGTGGCGGATGTCGAACTGGCCGGCGGTGGGCCCGAAGCGTTCGGGGTCGCGGCCCATGGCGATGTAGGAAATCATCACCGGATCACCGGCCTGGAGGTCAACGCCGGCGAGCGCGGCCGGGCGGGTGGCGAAGCGCAGCAAAAAGTTCGCGGTCGGCGGATCCCAGCGCAGCACCTCCTCCACCGCGCGCTCCCAGGCGATCTCGCCGGCGCGCAGGAGGGCGAGCTGCTCGCGGTGGGCGGTGAGCGCGCGGACGGCGTTGACCAGCAGATGCACCGTGGTCTCGTGTCCGGCGACGATGAGGACCTGGTTCGCGGCGACTATCTCCGGGTCGGTGAGCCGCTTGCCGCCGGACAGACCGAGCAGCGCGCTGGTCAGATCGTCCCCCGGCGTGTGCCGCATCCGCTCCAGGTGGCGGTGGAGGTAGGCGCTGAGGCTGGCCACGGCGTCCGTGGGGTCCTGGGTGTCGTCGAAGAGCACCTCGAACCGTTCGCGCAGCATGTCGTGATCGGCTTCCGGGACGCCCAGCAGGTGGCAGATGATGGTCATCGGCAGGGGCCAGGCCACCTGCTTGCGGAAGTCGGCCGTGCCGTCGGCGGACGCGTGCGCGGCGGCGGCTAGCCGGTCCAGGAGCCGGTCTGTGACCTCCTCGATGAGCGGGGTCAGGGCGCGGACGCGTTTTTCGGTGAAGACCGTGGCCAGCGGGCCGCGCAGGTAGCTGTGGTCGGGCCGGTCGACGGTGATCAGGCTGCGGCCTCGGGGCGCGGCCAGGCCCATCAGCGGCCAGTCGGCCGGTATGTCTCCCGCCTGCAGGGCGCGCCAGTAGCGGCGCTCGGAGCTGAAGACGTCGGGTGCCCGCAGGACGGTGCGGGCGACGGCGTCGCGGGTGACGGCCCAGACCGGGACGTTTCCGGGCAGGGTGACCGGGACGACGGGCCCGGCGTCGCGCATGACGGTGGCGTCGTGGTGGAGGTCGGCGCTGTCGGGGGAGAGGCGGTGCACCGGCCGGTCCAGGCTCAGCGGGGCGTCGTCCGTACGCGGGCTGGTGTTCACATCCATGGGAGACCCTTCGGGTGGCCGAGACTGAGGGAGGTGGGGGCGAACTGGACCGGCAGGGCCAGCAGGCCGCGCATCCAGATGGTGGGGGCCCAGCGCAACTGGCTGTCGTGGCAGGCCAGGGACAGTCCGGGCAGGGCGTCGAGCAGCACCTCGATGGCGGTGCTCGCCATCACTTCGGACAGGTCGCGGGCGGGCCGGGGGCAGCTGTGGGGTCCGTGGGAGTAGGACAGGTAGGCGCGGCAGTCGCGCACGCCCGAGGCCGGGGCCGGGGCCGAATCGAGGGCCGGGTTGGTATTGGCCGCGGTCGGGGCCGGGTGGAGAGTGGGGTCGGTGTTGGCGGCGGCCAGGCCGAGCAGCACCAGGTCGCCCGCCGGGATGCGGTAGTTGCCCAGGTCGGTGACGCGGGTGGTGATCCGGCCGGCGAAGACCTGGGTGGGGGTGTCGTTCCACCGGACCTCGTGCAGCGCGTCGCTGACGGACAGGCGCCCGCGGCGCAGGGTGTCGGTGAAGCGGTCGTCGGTCAGCATCAGCCGCGCCGTGTTACCGATCATGTAGGCGGTGGTGATGTGGCCTGCGATGTAGGTGACGAGCAGGTCCTCGGCGAGCTGCCGGTCGCTCAGCGCGAGGGGGTGCTCCGCCAGCCGGGAGGCGACGTCCGCGCCCGGCCGGCGGCGGACCCGGGCGACCAGCCGCTCGACCACCTCCCGTGCCCGCTGCCGCCCGCTGATCGCCTCCGGGCCGCTGGAGAGCATCGCGGCGAAGTGCGCGGGCAGATCGCGGCTGTCCTCCTCCGGCACGCCCAGGGCCCAGCTCATCACCAGCACCGGCACCTTGAGGGCGTAGTCGGCCATCAGCTCGGCGGCGCCCGCCGGAGCGACGCGGGCCAGCAGGTGCTCGCTGATGTGCTGGCAGCGCGCGGCGAACTCGCCGCGGTCCACCGCGTCCAGCGCCGCGCTCAGGGCGCCGGCGCGCTGCCGGTGCGCCTCGCCCTCGGCGTACAGGAGGCAGTCGTGGGCCTGCCCGCCGCCGAGCATCGGCCACAGGGGCCAGTCGGAGGGCAGCAGCGGGCCGAGCCGCCAGCGCAGCGTGTTGCGGGCGAAGGTCACCGGGTCCTCGGTGACGCGCCGCAGGGTCTGGTGGTCCAGGGTGAGCCAGGCAGGGACGCCGCCGGGCAACAGGACGGGAGCGACCGGCCCGTGCGCCTGATACAGCTCACGGAAGACCTCGCCGGCATCGTGCTGGTAGCTGCCGTCGCCCAGCAGCGGCGCGCGCTGGTGGCTGGCCGGGACGGCGATTCCGGCAATGGCTGGGGAAGTGTCAGGCACGGCCCGCCTCCTGACGGCCGCGGGCCGCATAATGGCGGCCGGCGTAGCGGACCAGGGTGATCAGGACCTGGCGTACGGAGTCGCGCTGCCGGGCGTCACACGCCATCACCGGCACTTGCTCCCGCAGCGTCAGGTGCTGGCGGATCTTCTCCGGGCTGTGGCGGGCATCTTCGCCGGTCCACACGTTGTGGGCCACGACGAACGGCATCTTGGCCTCCTCCACCCGGTCCAGGGCGGGAAAGGAGGCATCGAAGCGGCGGGTGTCCACCAGGACCACCGCGCTCAGCGCGCCGCGGAACAGGCGGTGCCACAGCTCCTCGAAGCGCTGCTGCCCGGGCACGCCGAACAGGTGCAGGACGGTGTCCGTATCCAGCGTGCGGCGGCCGTAGTCGAAGGCCACGGTGGTGGTGCGCTTGTGCGGGGTGGCGCTCAGGTCGTCCACGCCGATGCTGGCGCGGGTCATTTCGGCCTCGGTGGACAGCGGCCGGATCTCGCTGACCGACCCGATGAAGGTGGTCTTGCCGACGCCGAAGCTGCCGGCGACGGCCAGCTTGACCGCGGTGGGTTCGGCCTGGCCTGTGGGGGCGTTATCGCAGTCGTTGGAGACCACCAAGGACCCTTTCCAGCAGTTCCTGCCCCTGCGAGCTGTCGAAGAAGTCGTCGGAGGCGGTGCTGCTTTGTGCGGGAGGAGAGGCGGGGGAATGGTGTACGGAGACCCGGTGCTGGTCGATCAGGCGCGAGAGGACGACCGTGGCGAAGCCCAGCGGGCGGCGCAGGAGCGCGGCGATCTCCACGACCGCCAGCGCCTGGTCCCGGCACAGCTTGATGATCTGGGCGTCTTCGATCTGCAGGCCGGCCACGTCCCCGCGCACGGTGCGGATCAGCGAGGACGGATCGAGCGCGTGGTCGCTGCTGGTGCGTCCGGCCAGGGCCACGAACGACCGGTCCGGCACGTCGCGTGGGTCGGGGGCCTGGCTCATGGCGCCGGGGTCGGCGCGGTGCGGACGGGGATGTTCAGGTGCGTCCTGACCCGATCGATCAGCTGCACCATCGCGGCCCCGATCGCCCCGGTGTCGGCTTCGGCGTCCGCCAGGACCGCCAGGACCGTGGCGCCACCCGCCTCCATGACCACCACCTGCCGTTCGCTCAGGGCGACGGTCAAAGAGCGCAGGCGCCCGGCGGCGCAGTGAGCTTCAAAGCCCTCCCCCAGAGCGACCAGGCCGCTGCAGACCGCCGCCATCTGGTCCGCGGCATCGGTGTCCAGCTGTCCGTCGCGGGCCACCTTCAGGCCGTCGTCGGACAGCAGCAGCGCCTCCACGACACCCGGGGTCTGCTCGATCAGGCTCGTCATCAGCCAGGTCAGGTCTTTGCTCACGATTCAGCGCTCCGAAGCGTCGGTCGAAGGGGAGGACGGGGAAGGCGGCGTGGGACGGGTGGCGCGGTGGAAGGCCCCCATGCGCCGGGCGAGAGCCAGGTCCGGCGGCGCGGGCACAGCATCCGGGGGAGACGGTGCGGCAGGCTGTGACGGCAGCGTTGCCCGGGGGATGCGGGTCGGCAGCGGATGCTGTGACGACGCAGGTGAGGGGTGAGCAGCAGGCCGCGGATCGGCTGGGGGAAGCGCACCGGTCGGCGTTCGCGGCGCCGGGACCGGCGTCGCGGGCGGTGGCGCGGCAGGCTGCCGGGGTGCGGGCGGCGGCGTGTCCGCGACGGGGTCGGCGAGCAGCTGCCAGGGAAGGAACACGCCGGCGCGGACACCACCGCTCTCCGACAGCCCCAACGAGATCGTGAGCCGGTAGCGCTCGGCGGAGATGCGCGCCACAACCAGCCCCAGCCGGTTGCCGGACAGGTCCGCGAAGTCCAGCGGGCACGTCCAGTCGACCGTGCGCCGGGCCCGCTCCAGCATCTCCGGATCCATCCCCAGCCCGCTGTCCACCACGAGAAGCACCAGACCCATCTGGACCCGCTCGACGCTGACCACGACCGGGGAGGGCGGCGGACTGAATTGAATCGCGTTGTGGATGAGTTGCGACATCACGAGGATGACTGTGTTGACCGCCTGACTGCTGACCTTGCCCACGTTGTCCGGCACCCGCAGATCCACCCGTTTGAAGTCGGGGGTCTGCCCCACGGCGGCGCGCAGGACCTGCATCAAGTGGATCGGCTGCTGGTACGTCCGTCCGATCAGGCGAGCTCCGGTGAGCACGAGCACGCTCTGGGACAACCGCCCCATGGCCGAAGCCCGCATGTCCAGCGCGTCGAAATCAGCCCGGACATCCTGCCGCGACACCGACGGGCCGTCCGATATCCAGTACGACTTCTTGCGCTTGTCGATGTCCGCGAGCTGGTCGGTGACCGCGGCGTGCAGACGCTGCGCGTACGTGCGCATCACCGAGTTGAACGCCTTGCGCCGGCGTCGCTCCTCGTAGAGGGCATGGACCACGGCCCCGGTCAGCTCCCGTAGCGCCGGATCGCTCGGCAGCCCGTGCAGGTCGTCGAGCTGCGCCGGGACGGTGGTGGCCGACGCGTCCTTGGCGAACTGCTGTTGGACCAGCGGCAGCACCTCCGCCGTCAAGCGCTGCGTCTGGGCCCGCAGCTGGTCGCGCTCGGCACTGGCACGGACTGACTGCTCGGCAGCCATTCGGCGGCAGCGGTGAGCCTGGCGGAGCCGGGCCGCCCCTGTCGCGGCCACCATCACGAGGACCACGCTCAAGCACCACATTCCGCTGTCCGCATTGCCCGTCTTCAAGATCAGCAGTGCAGTTCCCCCCACCGCCAGCAAAGCCAGCGCCACGGCGACCCCCACCGGGAACAGCGGACTCGATGGCCACCGGTGACGCGGGGCCGGCCCATGGGACTGGGGGGAAGGGGCGTGGATCGTCATCGGTTCCTCAAGGCGAAAGTCGGGCGGGCGGGTGCAGTGAAGGCCATCGGGGCGAACCAGCCCCGGACCGGCAGCAACAGAGGCGGCCGCGGGGCCCGGGGCCTCCCCGGCGGCTGGCCGGTGGGCCGCGTGCGCCGCAGTCGGCCGGTGCCGCGCTCACGGAGCCGCATCCTCGGCACACGGTGAACGTCAGCAGGCACAGGAGCCCCCCGCCGCCGGGGTCTCCAGCGGCCGGAGCGAGCCCCACGGCGCCCGGGCCCGCCCGGCAGGACGCTGGCGCCGGGAGAGGTAGGCGTGGTGCAAGGCTCCGCTGTCGGTGGTGGGATCGCCGTCCCGGTCGGGGGACAGCCACAGCCGGTGGCAGCCGGATCCGACGGCAGCGTTCGCGCAGCGCATCAGTCGGCTGCATACCGACTGCGGCGCGTGCCACCGGTCCGCGGTCTGCGCAGGGACGGGCACCAGGACCTGCTGGTGGGTGACGCAGCACAGCACGGGCCCCACACGGTGATGGCCGGCGAGCAGGTCCTCAAGCGCCTGCAGCCCTATACGTAAGCCGAGCTGGACCGTGGCGGGGGGTATCTCCGGCTTGCGGTGCGCTGTCGCGGCCCGCTCGTCGAAGCGGACGAACCAGGGCCAAGTGGTGGTGGCGGCTGACATGAAGGTCTCTCCGGTACAGAGGCCGCGGTCCGGCCAGCCGGGCCGCGGACAAGATGAGTGGTGCCAGAAACAGAAGGGGTGCGGGTCAGGTGCCGGGCGGCCCGCCGCTGCGCGCACGGTGCTCGGCGGGAGCTGTCCGACCGCCCCGCGCCCGGGCGGCCTCATCCATCCCCGCGCCGCTTCCCGCCAGCTCTGCCAGAGCGTCCTCCAGCCGGTCGAACAGCGGGAAGATGCTGGTCATACCCGTCTGGCGCACCAGCTTGCGGATGTGGCTGCCGGGACCGGCGTCCACGAGACGCACGCGGCGGCCCGTAAGGCGCAGGCGCTTGTGGACGAAGACGAGGACGCCGAGGGCGGTCTCATCCACGTAGCCGATGTCCACCAGGACGATGACCATGTCGCCGCAGCCGCCGGCCACCAGGTCCCGCAGCCGGTCCCGGAAGACGGGAGCGGTGTACAGATCCAGCCCTCCGCGTATCCCGGTGAAGGTGACCACTGTGCACTCCGGGCGGCAGGTGTACGACATCCGGATACAGTCGACGGCGATGGCCGGGTTGCCGTCGGCGTCAAGGAACTCCTTCGGCGAGGTCTGCTCCACGGCAAGGTTCTCCTCGGTCCGTCGCTGGCGGGCGGTAGAAACGCTCATCGGGGCAGGCGCGCGGCCATGGCCGCGGCGAGCCGCAGAGCCTGAGCAGGCTCCAGATCGCCGAGGTCCAGCCCGGCCGCCTGACCGCAATGCCCGCAGCTGGCGTCCACCGTCGCGGCGAGCCGCAGTAAGCGCTGGGGCAGGTCCCCGAGCTGGTCTTCGTTCTCCGACACGGCGTCGGTGGCGGCTTCCAGGAGCGCCAGCAGCCGGCCCGCTAGGTCTGCCCGGATGCGGCCCAGTACCACCCGGCTGGCCGGGACCTCCCAGGAACCGTCGACCGTGACACGGGGCTGCTCCAGTCCGGCGGCACGCAGCACGGTGCGCAGACGGTGCGCTGCGGCGTAGACCGGCGGCAGCTGCTCCACGACGACGTCGGCCAGGCGGACGGCGTCCTGCACGCTGCTCGGGCGCACCACCGTGCGCCATGCACCGTCCGGCCCGTCGAGAGCGATGATGTGCGCGACGACGCCGCGCCGCATCAGCGCCTGGCGCAGAATCTCGGCGGCCTGCTCCTTTCGGAGAGGCGCCAGATTCACGCTGGCGAAGGGCAGCGCCGAATACCTCAAGCGCGCCGTGACCTCCAAGGCCGGTGCCCCCGGAACGGGGGGCTCCACCGTGGCGCCGGCGGCTTCCAGCGCCGCGACGACGGCCTGACGCGGGTCCTGCTGGTGTGCCGGGCTCGCCACACCGGGCGGCGCGGGGATGTCCATGGTCATGTGGCCGGCTTCCTGGATCGAAGGGGGAAGTGGGATGCGGATCTCGAACAGCCATCGGCTCCCGCCAGTTCGCACCAGATCGCGGCGCCGTTATCGCTGGTGCCCCACGAGCCGCCTCGCTCGTGGGCGATCGATTGCACGAGGAACAGGCCGCGGCCGTGCTCGTCGACTTCACCGGACACAGCGGGAACCGGCTTGTGTCCCGGGATTCCGTGCCGTACGGCGATCCGCAAGTACCCAGCGCGAAGGGCGAGGGACACCGTGATCTCGCAGCCTCCGCTGTGCTGGATGGCGTTGGTGGTCAGTTCGGAGACGACCAGCTCGGCCTCGTCTGCCAGGTGAGGCAAACCGTGACCGACCAGGCATACGCGGGCCCGGTGCCTCATGACGCTGACCTGTGCGCTGTCCTCGGCGGAAGGCTCCTCGTGAGGAGGCCGTTTCTCGATAGGGAATCGGACCTTCATCAGTTCGGCGTCACGACGAGGGGCGTGGCGCCGCCGTGCGGCAGTCGTTGTCATCACGTCCTCTGGGGGGATCGGAGGACCGCCCGGACTGCGGAAACCGCCCTGCCTAGAGGGCTCCGCTGCTCGTCGGGGTAGAGGATGGACCGTGCTTCGGCGAGGCAGCGGACGAGGGGAACGGGGCTCGTGAGCAGTGGCGCGCCACCGATAGCGGATTCGGTGCTGGGCGCTTGCAGCCATTCCACCGACACGCCCTGAGGGGGCGGTGAGGTTCCGGGAATGCGAATGGCATGTCCCCAGCCGAGGCAGACGGGAATCCGGCGGTTCGTCCAAGATGAGCCGCTGACCAGTCCGCTCCAGCGGGCCGCGGTGCCAGGCGGTACGAGGACGGCCGCCGTGGTCAGATTCGTGAACCGGAGCGCAGGCCCGAGGGTCTGCTCGTATCGGCGAAGAATCTTGTACGACAGTTCCACCAGTGACCGGTCTGCCAGCACAACATCGAAGGTGATGCCGGTCGAAAGGCGCCGCGGGTAACGGGAGTTGAGCCGCCATGCGGTCAGGGCCTCAACGGGAGCGGGCGTTGCCGTGGCGAACCACGCGGACAGGCGCTCGTGCTCGCGCTCGCCAGTCGCGGTGCGGGTCTCCATGGGCCCTCCCGAAAGTCTGCGGCCAGGTGGTCGGTACGCGCTGGGCGTCCGGTGACCCCTAGTGCAGCGGAGCGCTTCGCTGGTGCACAGGTCTTTCCGCCCGAACCTTGGCTGTCCTCGACCCGCCCTTTCCCCGCCCTTTCGACCGCTCCCCCGCTCCGACCAGCACTTTCGCTGAGGACGCCTCACGTAGGCCGCCCCTGGGCCGCTACGGTGAGCGGAACCGACACTGTCAAGGGGGTATCCGGTGAGCTCCAACCGCAGCCTCATGGCGGAGTTACGCCAAGCCCGCAATCGGACCCAAGAGCAGGCCGTGGCTGACCTCAACAAACTGGCGGGTCGACTCGTCACCGAAGGACGGGTCGGGAAGCGCCCCAGCTTCACCGTCCGGCAGCTGTCGAAATGGGAAAGTGAGACGAAGCCGCGTCCCTACCCGCACCCAGATACCAGGGTGGTCCTGGAGGCATACTTCCGGCGGCCGGTCGCGGAACTGGGTCTGCGCCCGAACGGTACGGAGCCCTACGGCGCGCCTGTCGTGACCCCGCTTCCCCTGGCCGAGCAGTCTGTATCCGCGGTGCCCTTCACCAGTACGCAGAGCGCAGACACCGGCGACCAGGACCCGCCTCCGTGGCTGGCCGAGACAACGACCGGTGCGGCTAGCTCGGCCGACTGGAGCATCGCCGAGGACGAGGTCGAGATTCTGCGCGGAGCCGCGGACGACATGGACGCGCAGGACCAGCAATTCGGTGGTACCAGGCTCTGGAGGCCCACCCGTGCCCACCTGCTGTGGGTGCACCACATGATCGACCGCGGCATCTACGATGAGCAGCTCGGGCAACGGCTGCACGCCCTCGCAGGGAAGTTCACGACGAGTCTTGGCTGGTTCAGTTACGACGCTGGCCTCCACACCCAGGCGCGCCAGTATTTCTCCGAAGCCCTGAACGCCGCGATGCTCACCGGCGACGACGTGCTCGCGAGTCGAACGTTGAGCAACATGGCGCGCCAGGCCGTCGATCTGAACAAGGGCCGGGAAGCGATCCGCTTCGCCCGGCTCGCCCAGACGCACGCGAACTTGTGGGGCGCGCCGACCCGCGTCACCGCGCTCTTGGCCATCCGGGAGGCTCAGGGACACGCACGGGTCGGCGACGTCTTCTCCTGCGAGGGCGCGATCCGCCGGGCTTGGACGGAGTGGGAGCGCGGCCCCGACGACCGGGACCCGGACTGGACAACCTTCCTCAATTGGTCGGAACTGTCCTGTTTGGAGGGCATGTGCCGCCTCGACCTCGGGCAAACAGGTCGGGCTCAGAAACTCTTGGCTGAGTCCGAACGGCTTCAAGATGTGGCGCACTCACGCAACCGCGGCATGTGCCTGGGGCGGCTCTCCGTCGCGGCGATCGGCACGGGTGACATCGACCACAGCGTCGATGCCACGAAGAAGGCCATCGAGCTGGTCAGGACGGGTATGTCTTCCGCTCGGGCGGTCCAGCAGTTGAAGATCGTCCACAGAGGGCTAACCCCTCACCACCGCGCCCGCGGCGTGCGGGACCTGCTCGACGAGATTCGCGCCGTGGTCGCGTGAATTCAGGCAAAGGAGAGATCACGACAGTGGACGTGGACTACCAGCGTTATGACGGCACATCGGTCAAGGCGATCACCGACGAGCTGATCGAGGTGTACGCCCGGGTGTACGACACGCCCCCGTACATCGGCGACCCCTTCTTCTCCGCCGCCTCGTTCCGCGAGCGGCTGGAGGCGGCCTTCGACAGCGAAGGCTTCGAGACCGTCACCGCGCGGCAGGACGGACGGATCGTCGGATATGTGCACGGCGCCACCCTGCCCGCCGACAAGCCGTGGTGGACATCGCTCGGCGCCCGCAGGCCGGCGCAGCTCCGGGCCCTGGCAGACGCCGGACAGGTCTTCTGGCTGCGGGAGCTGATGGTTCTCCCCGAGGTGCAGAACCGGGGCCTGGGACGCAAGCTCCACGACACCGTGATCGCAGGCCGCGCCGAGAGCACGACCACCTTGACCTGCATCATCGACAACCAGCCCGCCCACGACGCCTACCTTCGGTGGGGGTACACGGTCATGGGGCAGATCAAGCACGCCCCCGAATCACCGCTTTACGACGCCATGTACCTGCCCAGCGCTGGATGATGGGAACGACTATGAACCCAGCAACCGCCCAGGCTGCCCCGGTCCCGGCGACTACCAGTCGCCGGGACCGGCTCTCGCAGGACACCACCGCCTTGTTCGCCTACGGCACGCTCCAGTTCGACGCGGTCCTCGAAGCCCTGATCGGCCGAATACCGCACCGCACAGCAGCCAGCGCGCCCGGGTGGCGCGCCGCCTCCCTGAAGGGCCGCGTCTACCCCGGCCTCGTACCAGCTGCCGGCTCCGCGGCTTCCGGTCTGTTGCTGACCGACCTCAGCCGCAGAGAGCGGGCGATCCTCGACGCGTTCGAAGACGACCGCTACGACCTCCGCAAGCTCATGCTGACGTGTGGCAGCCATGGCTTCGCCTACGTCTGGCCGGACGGCGAAGTCCGCGAAGAGAACTGGAGCGCGCAGCAGTTCCGCACCTGCCACCTCCAGGAGTACGCCGCCCGGTGCGCGCGACTGGCTCCGGGACTGGCCGCTGAAGCGGACCGGTAAGTGAGGCGGTGACTGCGCGCGGGCCTGCCCTGGATGCTGAGGCTGTCCCACAACCCACGCACCGGGAGCGCACGGATACGCGGGGGCGGGTGTCGACGAGAATGACGGGTCAGTGGAGTGGGAGCTGGCGATGACGGCATTGGTATCGACGCCTGACCGAGTCCAGCTCCACAGCTGACCGGCGTGGACTCGCATACACTACGGCCCGGCCCGCCCGGCGAGACGCACCGCACAGGGCGGGCCCTTTCCTGTCTACTACGCCGCTGCCCTGACCGGTTCGCTGAGACGTCCAGGGCGGGGTACGGAGCGCCCCCGTGTCGCAGGCGGCCTTGGCAACAGCCCCTCAAGAGCAGGAAAATTCGGCACATGCCCAGGACCAACGGCGGCGCTTCGGACCCGCCACAGCGGGAAGAGGGGGACATCCCCCAGACCGGCCAGGAAGACACCGGCAACGGCCACCAGGACAAAGACCCCGGACCGCTGCCCGAAGGCGATTGATGGCGGGCGGCTCGTGAACGCCCTGGAGTTGTGCCAGCAGTGCGCTGAGGAGATCGCTACGGCATACGGGTACTTCGACGGCGCGGCGTGGCTCCGTGAGGCGTTCGAAAGCGTGCCGCGCGAATCCTTCGTACCAGACCTGGTGTGGTGGCCGCACAGGGACAAAGACGGCCGCTATCCGGTCCTGAACCGCATCCGGCGCCCCGAGCAGTGGCTGAAGGCGGTCTACCGGCCGAACGCCGCACTGATCACCCAGATCGCCGACGGGGCCGTGAAAGCCGAAGACGGCCCCACCGACAAGAGCGACTTCACCTCGTCCATCTCCTGCCCGGCCGTGGTGGTCAACATGCTGCGCCACCTCGGCCCGCAGCCCGGAGAACGCATCCTGGAAATCGGCACCGGCACCGGATACAGCGCAGCCCTGCTGGCGCGGCGGATCGCCCACGTCGTGACCGTGGAAATCGAGGACGAGTTCGCCAAGCGGGCAGAGGGCAAACTCCGCGACGCCGGATGCGACAACGTCGAGGTGCACGCCAGCGACGGGGAACACGGCTGGGAACCGGGAGCGCCGTACGACCGGATCATTTCCACCGCCGGAGTGCGGGAAGTCCCCTCGGCCTGGCTCCACCAGGTCAAGCCCGGCGGCATCATCCTCACACCGATCGACACCCCCATGCACTGCGACGCGCTGCTGCGCCTGGATGACTGTGACGGCCACGGCTATGGGCGCGGGCGCCTGATTACCGACGTCTACTTCATGAAGCTGCGATCCCAGCGGAAACGCAGGCCCTGGCACGAGTACGGATGGCCTCGCTTCCCTGACTGGGAAGTCACTGTCCGCCCAGAAGGCGGCCAACGGCTTCGCACTACGTCAGATCCCTGAACCTTTCTGCTCCTTGCTCCAGCTATTCCAGGTCGTGCAGTTGGTGAAGGGGCGCGTGTCCGTTGCCGAGGTCAGGCCGTGTTGCTGCGGGCGGTGCTTGAGCGGTGGAGGAAGTCGCGGACGGCTGGCTCACGGTGCCAGGGTGCGAGGGCGGTGGTGAGCTGGCGGACGTAGTCCTCGGCGCGGCTGGACTGGACACGGACGAGGACGTCCAGGGACTGGTGGCCCAGTTCGAGGCCGCGGTCGAGGTCGCGGGCCTGCAGATGCGCGGTGGCGACGATCGCCAGGCGCATTCCGACGGAGCGGGTGAAGACTCCCGGTGGCATCGCGGCGGCCTGGCGGTTCCAGGCGAGTGCGGCTTTCGGGTTCTGCAGATCTCTGAAGATTTCGGCGGCGTCGGCGGACAGCCGGGCGTGGTGGTAGAAGTCGATGTACGACGGGTCGTCCCCCCGCCGGACATCGGCCTGTCGCAGGAGGTTTTCCGACGCGGCCAGGGCCCGGCACGCTGCGCGTGGGGCGTTGTCCCGGGCGTGGGCGCGCGCCTCGATGAGCTTGGTGAACGCCAGGATGCGCGGCGTGGCGAGGCTTTTGGCGCGTTCGTAGGCGCCCTGCGTCATGTCGATGGCCTCGGAGGGGAAGCCGCGCAGGAGTGCCTGCATGGCCATAGTGGTCAGGATGTAGCAGCCGAGGGGAACGTTGCCGCCGGCGCGGGCCAGGCGCAGGGCCTGGATGAAGTGCCGCTGGGCGGCTGAGTGCTGGCCGATGTCGAACGCGGTCCAGCCGGCGAGGCGGGAGAGCTCTGCGGTCACGGAGAACAGCTCCCGGCCGACGGCGTCGGTGAAGGAGCCGCGCAGCAGCGGGGCGGAGCGCTGGGTCAGGCAGGCGGTGACGGAGTTGGCCTTCCAGTTTCCGCCGCCGTACTTGGAGTCCCAGCGGCGGGCTTCGTCGGCGGCGTCGCGCAGCTCGTCCAGGTCGGCTCTGCCGACCTGACGTCCGCCGCTGTGGTCGGCGGCTTCGTCGGCGGGCGTGACCAGCCAGCGGGTCACGGGGGTGGTGAAGGCGGACATGGCGAAGCCGGATCCGGTCAGAAAGTCGCGGCGGTTCACGCTGCTCCAGAACGAGGTGGCGATGCGGACCGCATCGGCGCGGCCCCGGGCGAAATCCAACCCTGCGTCAGCATCCGGTGTCTCGGACCCGCCCATGCCGATCTCGCCAAGGGTCACCGGACGGCCGAGCCGTTCGGCGATGGCCTGTGCGAGCAGCTGGGGTACGGGCCACTTCGGCGTCATGCCGCGCCGGCACCAGTTGGCAATGCTGGTGTGCGAATAGGTGGTCTCCAGCCCGGCCTGGTGTGCCAGCTGGTTCACCCGCAGGGCCAAAGCCTTTCTGCTTGCACCGCAAACTGTGATGAGCCGCGTCAAATCCGTGTTCGGTGGGTGGGTCCGGCGGGCGGTCGAGGCCACGGTGTCCCCCTTGTGGACCATTGCTGGAGCTGTCCCACAGCAGAATCCGGTGTGCCGCCGAGCAGATGCCGGCCGTCCTGAAATGAGGCTTGTTCAGATGCTGCGGACCCGCACGCCGCGCGCAGGTTCACCACCGAGGGTATTGCCCCCCGGACATGCCGTGAACGGTGTCTGCGAGCTGTGAGCCCCCCTGCGAGCCCTGCCTGGCCCGGCGGGCGGGCGCTGAGATGAGGGGACAGGCCACCGGCGGGAGTGATGTGGCCTTTCGCCGGTGACCGTCGCCGGGCGCCAGCTCAGGGCGCTCGGCGTGCCGCCCGCTGTGCCGGTCTGGCCTGAGGGAAGGGGAACGGTGGAACAGTTGCGCATCGTGGTCGGCTCCGACACGGCCGGCTACCAGCACAAGGAGGCCCTGGCCGCAGATCTGCGGGCCAGCGCGGCCGTCTCCTCGGTGACGGACGTCGGTGTGGACGCCCATGGCGGTGCTCTCTACCCGCAGGTGGCACTCATGGCCGCGCAGCTGGTCGGTGCGGGAGAAGCCGACCGGGCACTGCTGGTGTGCCACACCGGCCTGGGGGTCGCCATCGCGGCCAACAAGGTGCGGGGCATACGAGCGGTGACCGCCCACGACCCGCTGTCTGTCCGCCACGCCGTACTGCACAACCATGCCCAGGTGCTGGCCTTGGGCCAGGGGGTGATCGGTATTGGACTGGCCCGCGAGCTGGTCCGGCAGTGGCTGACGTACCGCTTCGAGGCGACCTCGTCGGCCGCAGCGAAGATCGCGGTCATCACCGACTTCGAGAACCGCCACAGGGGCTGCCATGCCCACTGACCGCGCGACCGTGCCCCGCTTCGCGGACCGCCTGCGCTGGCCGGTCGAACCGGCCCAGGGCGGCTGGTACTCGGCCGCCGAGCACGCTGCGGTCGGCGCGCTGCTGGCCGAGTCCAACGACTGGCGGGTCGGCTGGAAGCCGGCCGCGGGCGTGGCCGCCTTCGAGGAGGCATTCGCCGCCTATACCGGCAGCCGGTTCGCCGTCGCCTTCAACTCCGGCGGCACCGCACTGGAGATGCTGCTGCACTACCTGCAGCTGGAACCCGGCGATGAAGTCATCTCCTGCGCCGTCAATTTCGTCGGCCCGCTCATCGCCGTCATCGGCCAGGGCGCCCGCCTGGTCGTCGCCGAACCCGAGCCGCACACGCTCAACCTCGATCCGGCCGACACCGAGCGGGTGCTCAGCGCCCGGACACGGGCGATTGTGGTGACGCACTGGAACGGCGCCGTCTGCGACCTGAGCCCGTTCGCGGACCTGGCCGAGCAGCACCCCCACCCGGTGCACGGCCCGCCCCGCATCATCGTGGATGCCGCACGGGCCTGCGGCGGCCGGGCCCCCTCCGGTGCCCGCGTGGGCGCCGAGGGCTGGGCAACGATGTTCTCCTTCGAGTCGAAAAAGCTCATGACCACCTTCGGCCAGGGCGGCATGGTCACCACCGACGATCCAAACCTGGCCGAGCGGCTGCACCGGCTGCGGACCTACGGCGGCACCCAGGAGTGGGGCACCAACCAGCTGATGACCAAGGCCCAGGCCGCCGTCGGACTGGTGCAGCTCTCCCGCCTGAACGAGATGAACGACGCCCGCATCGCCCGCGCGCACCAGCGCACCACGCTCCTGAAGGGCGTCGAAGAGCTGACACTGCCGCCGACGCTGGATGACCACCAGCACCTGTACTACCGGCACAACCTGCTCGTGCCCCAGTCCTGGGCCGGACCGGGCCGCGATGAGCTGATGGAACTCCTGGCCCGCGACTACGGGGTCGGCAGCATCATCAGCGACCGCCCGGCCTACCTCTTTCACCGCCTGGTGCGCGATCACCTCGGCGACCAGCGCTGCCCGCGCGCTGAACGGCTGACCGCGCGGCTGCTGTGTCCCTGCCTGCACCCCCGAATCCCCGCGGCCGACGAGCAGCAGATCACCGACGCCATCCGGCACGCGACCGCGCGCATCGCCCGTACCCGCCCCGGAACCCGATCCTTGCGGAGGAAGCCATGAGCACCCCTCGCCTTCCCGCCCTGCGGCCCCCCGGCGCATCCCCCGCGATCCCGGGCGCACCCGCCTGCCGCACACCGGCCAACCTGCCCGACGGGCCAAAGCACCCTGACGTGCCACCCGCCCTCACCCGCAGCGGCGCCTCGGCCCTCGATGAGGAAATCGCCGGCCTGCGCGAGATTCGGCTGAGCGCCCCGTACACGCCCAAGGACCCCCGTGGCCTGCTGCGCATGGTCTTCCTGCTTCCGTTCGGCCATGCTTTCTCGCTGATGTGCAACGGGCCGATGGCCCTGTACGACCTGATCAACCGCAGCCCGCACATCCCGGCCGTCGCCGAGCGCGCCCTGCAGTACGCCTGCCTCACCCGCGACGGCAATCGCCTCCGTACTCCGGGCGGGGCGCCCTACCGCACGATCGAATCGCCCCGGCCGGTGCGCGAGGCGGACATCGTCGGCCTCTCCATGATCAACGCGGGGGACCTGCACAGCGTGCTGCGGCTGCTGGACCTCGCCCAGATCCCCCGGCGCAGCCGCGACCGCATCCTGGGCATCCACCCGCTCGTCATCGGCGGCAACCAGGGCCTGGCCGACCCGGAGCCCCTGGCGGACTACCTCGACGTCGTGGCCATCGGCGAAGCCGAGCACTCCCTGGCCGAACTGATCGGCATCACCCACCAGGCCATGACGGTGCGCCACCCGGACGGCGCACCGCCTTCGCGGGCGGACCTGCTGTCAGACCTCGCCCGCATCCCCGGGCTGTACGTACCGGCGCTCTACGATCCGCACTTCGCCCCCGGCGGCGGCGTCCAGACGCTGCGCCCCCACAACGCCCAGGTGCCGGCGACCGTGCACGCCCAGTACCTTGGCGCCGGCGACCTGGACGACGCGCACTTCGTCTACCCGATCACGGACGGCACCGCCGCCGGCATGCACCCGGTCATCGGCTGCCGCCACACCTGCTCCTTCTGCAACCTTGGCGTCCCGCCCTTCCGGCAGGCCCCCCTGCCCCTGCTGCTCGCCTACATCGACCGCCTCGAAGAGCTCCAGGTGCCCACCGTCATCCTCAGCGCACCGACCTTCACCCAGTACCGGCACCGCCAGCAGCTTCTGGAACGCCTGCGCGCCTACGCCCAGCGCGCCGCCGCCGCGGGCCGCACAGTGACCACGATCATCGGTTCGGTCCGCGCCGACGAGATCAGCGCCGACTATCTCGACGCCGTCACCGAACTCGGAGAATTCGGCCACCTGTTCACCGAGCTACACCTGTCCCAAGCCCGCGGCGTGATCACCATCGCCCCGGAGTGGGCCGCCCCCGACCTCGTCGCCCTGTACGGCAAAACCCAGACCACCGAGCGCATCCACCGGGCCCTGGAACTGTGCCGGGCGAACGGCAACATCAACACCGTCATGCTCTACTTCATCATCGGTGCCCCCGGCGAACGCCGGGCAGACCGCCTCGCCATCGCCGACTACGCCCTGGACGTGCGCCAGCGGCTCGGCGCCGCGGACACCAACGTGATCATCAAACTCCACCAGTTCATGCCCAAGCCCGGCACCCCGACCCAGCGCCTGGCGATGACGGACCCGGACACGGTCCACGCCTACGGCAACCAGATCCGCGACCGCGTCCGCGCCCTGGTCGGCGAGGCGGACTTCGCAGCGCACCACCGGGTGGAGCAGTTCGCCACCAGCCGCATGCACCTGGAAGCCGTCTGCTCGCGCGGCGACCGCCGCATCGGCCACGTACTGGAAGACCTCTACGACGCCGACGCCGACCTGACCCAGGTGACCAAGGACCAGCTCGTCGAGGCGCTGGCCAGGCACAGCCTGGACTACGACCGGCACCTGCGGCACATGGACGACCCCGTCCTGCCCTGGCATGTGCTCAACCACGTCAACCGCACCGCCGAGCAACAGCTCGCCACCGCCCTGGCCACCCGGGAGAGCGCCCGGTGACCGACGACGGGCTCTGGCTGCGCCCCGGCAAGCACACCCTGCCAGCGGTAACCGACCCCGCCGAGCACGCCGCCTACATCCGGGCCCGCCACCCGCACGCCACGCTCACCGGCCTCGCCGGCGTCCTCCTCCTCTACCAGCGCACCGTCCTGCAAGACGCCCAGGCCCGCTTCACCGCCCGCCCGCAGCCCGGCTGGGTCCGCGGCGAGCTGAGCGTGGTCGAACACCAGGGCACGGCGGTCGGCCTGTGCGGCGGCTTCGGCCCGGGCGCCCCCGCCGCCGGCCTGGTCCTGGAGCAACTGCTCGCCCTCGGCGCCCGCACGGTCATCACCGTCGGAACCGCCGCCTCCCTACAGCCGTGCCTGGACGCCGGGGACATCGTGGTGTGCTCCCGGGCCCTGCGCGACGAAGGACTCTCCCGCCACTACCTCGCCCCCGCCCGCTACGCCCGGCCCGCGCCCGCGCTCAGCAGCCGCCTGCACCACAACCTCCGCGCCCACGGCCTGCCGGCACACACCGGCGCGGCCTGGAGCACCGATGCGCCCTACCGGGAGACCGCGCAGGAGGTCGCCCAGGGCTACACCGAGGGCATCCTCGTCGCGGACATGGAAGCCGCCGCCGTCTTCGCCGTCGCCGAGCACCGCGGCGCCGCCGCAGCAGCCGTCTTCGTCGTCGCCGACTCCCTGGTCAACCGCACGCCGCGCACCGACCCTCCGCACGTGCATACGGCGCTGGGCGGCGTGGTGCAGGCCGCACTCGCCACGCTGACCGCCGCCCCCGCAACCACCTGAGGAGTGCGCGACGTGCATTACCGTGAGGTGGCCAGCAGGTGACCTCGCCGCTACCGAAGGACCTCTTCCTCGTGAGCACCACACCCCGCCGCCCGGCCGTCGGCGCCGTCGTTTTGACCATGAACGACCGCCCGGCCGAAGAACCGCGGGCGCTGGCCTCGCTCCTGGCCCAGGACGGCATCGACCTCGACGTGGTGGTGGTCGGCAACGGCGTCACCCCGGCCCATACCCCCGAGGACGTCCGCACCGTGCACCTGCCCGAGAACGTGGGCATCCCCGAAGGCCGCAACGTCGGGGCCGCGCACGTCAAGGGCGACCTGCTCTTCTTCTTCGACAACGACGCCGTCCTGCCCACCCGCGACGTGCTGGCCCGGCTCGCCACCGAGCTGGAAGACGACCCCTCGCTGGCCTACGTGCAGCCGCGCATCGCCGACCCCGACACCGGCATCACCCTGCGCCGCTGGGTACCGCGCCTGCGCGCCGCCGATGCGACACGCCCGGGCACCGTGACCGTCATGGCCGAAGGCGTCGTCATGGTGCGCCGCTCCGCGTTCGACCTGGCCGGGCAGTGGCCCGGCGCCTTCTACCTGTTCCATGAAGGGGTGGACCTCGCCTGGCGGCTGTGGCAGCACGGCTACACGGGCCTCTACCGGCCCGAAATCGTCGTCCACCACCCAGCGACCCACCCGGCCCGCCACGCCCAGTTCTACCGGCTCACCGCCCGCAACCGCATCTGGCTCGCCCGCCGCACCCTCCCCGCCCTGCTGATCCCCGCCAACCTCGCCACCTGGGCCGCCCTGACGGTATGGCGCGTGCGTGGCCGGGACGCCTGGCAGGCCACGCTCGCCGGCCTCAAGGAGGGCCTGCGCACCCACCCCGGCACCCGCTCGCCCATAAGCTGGCGCACCGTCGCCCGGCTGACCCGCGCCGGCCGCCCGCCGATCTTCTGACCAGCACCAAGTAGCTCCCGGGGCCGAACACCGACCACGTCAGGCAGACTTCAGTACGGTCCAGTACACGGACACACTGAAGGGCCTTCGCGTGTCGGAACTCAAACGCTCCTCCGTCGTCTTCGCCGGACTGATCATCGAAGACGAGGAAGGCCGCGTGCTGTTCATGCGGCGTGCGAACACCGGATTCGCCGACGGACTGTGGTCACTGCCCGGCGGCCGAGTCGAGCACGGCGAACTGGTCAACCAGGCCGGAGTACGCGAGGCATGGGAAGAAGTCGGCCTCCACGTACAGCTTGAGGACCTGCACACAGCCCACGTACTGAACACGATCAGCAACGACGGAGCGCCCGTCATCGGCTGGTACCTCCACACCACACAGTGGAAGGGCACCCCGGAGAACCGGGAGCCGCACCTGTGCTCCGAGCTGGCGTGGTTCCCACCGGATGCGATGGACCCCCAGACAGAGCATACGGACCTCACCGCGGTGCGAGCCTGGAAACAGGGCACTGCAACGGGCTGGCACGCACACTGACCCACAAGAGACGTACCAGCACCCGCATCCATACCATGACACTCCTTGATCACCTGCTGCCAGAATCGCGAACCGAGGCGGTGAACAGCGGGGTGATGACAGCGGCGTAGCCACCAGGAACGGTTTCGACACTGAAGCCTTCACCGATCGCCGATCGGAGCGGGTGCGGATGTGCTGGCACGGCCGAGGATCTGAGTCTCGCCGTCCGTGTGCCTCACTGCTCGGGCCAGCCGTGGAAGGTGGGCGATTCGGCCTCCTTCAGGTAGCCGTACAGGCCGGCGGCGGGGTATTCGATGAAGTCCTCGGGCAGGTCGTGTACGTCGAACCAGCGCAGGTCGAGGCACTTGTCGGGCTCGCGGTTGACGGGTTCGCCCTCCCACCGGGTGGCCAGGAAGAAGAACCCGAGGCGTTCCTCGCCGGGGGCCTGGTGGTGATGGACGACGTGGACTTGGCGCAGGTAGTCCGGGTCGACGGTGATGCCGGTTTCTTCCAGCGTCTCGCGGGCCGCTCCGACAGTGAGGGGCTCGCCGGCATCGAGCTTGCCCGAGGGCAGGTGCCAGCGGCCGTGACCGTAGCTGTCTGCGGGGCCGCCGCGCCGGGGCAGGAGGACTTTGTCGCCGTCGCGCAGGATCACATGGGTGTCGACGATGGGGGTTGCTGTGGGCATGGGGTCACCGTGTGCTCGTCGGGGCCGTTGGGGTCTTTGACGGTAGTGTCCCGCGGCCCCGCGGCGGCAACGATTCGGGCAGCCGCCTCCGTGGCGCCGTCGCAGGTAACGGCGGTTCCGGCGAGAGCTGTCCGCCTTGGCCCGCGGAGGTGGTCCGGCGTGTCCGCGGGGTCACCGGCTGGAGGCGGGATGTGGACACGGTCCAGAACCGGGAACAGCCGGCCGAAGGCCCGGCCCGGAAGGGGCTTTGTCCTGGTCGCCCACCGCGGCGGCGAGGACGCCGCAGGGCTGACTGTTTGGGCAGGCCAGCCCCCGTCCGGTATAAATGTATGGGGCATTAACCTCGTTTGGTGAACATCAAGAAACACCTCACCGGCGCACTGGCCCGGCTGCGTCTGGTGACCAGACCAAGGGCGTCGCTGGTCGCGATATCCATCCTGGGCACGGCACTTGCCGTGGTACCGGGGGCTTCCCCGGCCGCCGCAGCGCCCTTGCGGCAAACGTCGATCATCACGAACAACATCCAGGGCGAGAGCGATCACACGGCCGCCAAGTGGAACTCGCAGGTCGAGAGCTTTGCCCGGTCAGCCGAGATCGTCCTGATCCAAGAGGCCGGGCCCCAGGGCCCAAGTGGCGCCAGCCGCCAGGCGGACATCACCACTGCGGACGGCGACACCGTCCGGTACTCGAGGTGGCGAGCGCGCGCCGGACGGCTGCAGCCCGACCCGCACCATGTCTTCTTCATCCAGACCGACGACAACGGCGGCCGGGGCCAGGGCGGTCGGGTGAACATCGCGACCATCACCCGCCAGCAGCCCGACGAGGTGCGCGTCGTCACCAACCCCGTCCAGGCGGGACGGGCCGCACTGGGCGTCCGTTTCGGAAACGACTGGTACTTCAACGTGCACGGTCTCTCAGGCCGCCGCACCGGTGACCCCAACGCCACGGGTGGCGGCGCCGACTCCGCCACCCTGCTGACCGCGATCCGCGACTCCGTGCGCTCCTGGGGTGCGCACTACCAGTGGACGGCCGGTGGGGACTTCAACATCGAACCCGAGCAGCTGCAGCGCCGCGCCACCTTCCCCAGTGGCAGCGCACGCGTCTACAACCCCGGGCGGCCCACCCACCAGAGCGGCCGAGAACTGGACTACTTCGTCAGTTCGGACGCCGATACCGGCGGCTCCACCGCGACCGTCCCGCGAGGGGCCGGCGCCGACCACTACCCCGTGCAGTGGGGCGGCCTGCGGGCCGCCGCGGAGCCGCCGGAGATGAAGGTGATGCCCTTGGGCGATTCGACCTTCGGGACCTCCGAGTGGGCCGGCTACGGCACGGTCCTGGCCGGCAGCCTCTCCACCATCTGGATGTACCTCGCCCAGATCTCCAAGAGGCAGAACGTGCCGGTGGACTTCGTCGGCTCCGACTCCCCCGGCCACAAGGGCGACCCCGCCTACGAGGGCGCTCCGGGCGAGGAGATCGACGCGATCGCGAAGCGGTCCGCGCAGGCGCTGCCGAAGTACCGGCCCAACATCGTGACGCTGCAGGCCGGCACCTACGACATGAAGAACGGCAAGCAGGACGGTGCCGCGCAGCGGCTGAAGTCCCTGGTCGACCAGATCCAGCAGGAAAGCCCGAGCACGGTGGTGGCCGTCGCCACCCTCGGGCCCTCCACCGACTCCACCGTCCAGTCCCGCATCACCGCCTACAACGCCGAGATCCGCACGATGGTCGACGCCTGGCAGAGCGCGGGGCGGCACGTCGTGCTGGCCGACACCAGCGCCCTGACGACCTCAGATCTGTCCGGTGACGGGCTGACGCCGAACGACTCCGGCACCAAGAAGATCGCCGAGGCGTTCGACGGCGCCATCCGGTACGCCTTGCTCATGGGCTGGGTCGCGGATCCGGGATCCGGCGACGGCGGCGACACCGGCGACGGCGGCCAGGACGACGGCTTCGGCCAGCAGGTGGCGGTGGCCGCCTACACCAGCCCCGTCGGCGACCCCAAGGCGTGGGACCGGATGATCGGCGCCTCTTCCGACAAGATGAGCGTCCTGGTCGCCAACGTCCTCAACGGCCCCGGCTCCCAGCCCGTCGAGGAGTGGCGCAAGGTCATCGACCGGGCCCACGCCTCGGGCAAGCGGGTCCTGGGCTACGTGGACACCGGCTACTTCGGCCAGGCGGACAACCGCCGCACCCGGCTCGGCTCGCTCGACGCCGCCGACTGGGTCGCCCAGATCGAGCAGGACGTCAACACCTGGTACCAGCTCTACGGTTCCAGCATCGACGGCATCTTCTTCGACGACGGATTCAACGCCTGCGGCGACAACAACAAGTTCCCCGCCCTGTACAGCGAGGTCAACGACTACGTCAAGCGCCTGCACCGCGGCGCGCTGACCGTCTTGAACCCCGGCACCATCGTGCCCCAGTGCTACGAGGGCAGCGCCGACATCCTGCTGACCTACGAAGGCAGCTATGCCGGGTATTTCGGCAAGGCGGCCAACCCCGAGCTGAACTACAAGCCGCTGGGCTGGACGCCCAAGAGCTCCTCGGAGATCTGGCACATCATCTACGACGTCCCCGCCGACGGCATCGACCGCACGGCCAAGGCCGCCCGGGACCGCGGCGCCGGCTACGTGCAGATCACCGACGACGTCATGCCCAACCCCTACGACCAGCAGCCGGGCGCCGACTACCTGGCCGCCGAACAGGCCGCCGTGCCCGGGGGCACCCCCAAGGCGGCACCGCCCACCCCCTACAACCGCAACTCGGGCACCGCCACCCCCGCGCCCCCCGACGGGCTGAAGGCCACGGCCACCGACTACAGCTCCAGCAGCATCCAGTGGCAGCCGGTCGCCGACGCCGCCCGGTACGTGGTCCGCGTCAACGGCGAAATCGTCGCGGTCCTGCCCGGCTCAATGCACCAGGCGACCCTGGGCGGGCTGGAGCCCGGCGGCACCTCCTACACCCTGTCCGTCAACGCGCAGAGCGCCGCCGGCCGCGAATCCGCCGCCAGCAACAGCGTCACGGTCAAGACCGAGTCCCTGCCCGGCGGCCGGACCGTCGGCAACGTCAAGGTCGCCGCCGGCGCGGATTCCACCACCGTCTCCGCGGACTTCTACGTCCCCTACTCCTTCCGCCGCGTCTACTTCTGGAAGGACTCCTCGACAGAGCACGACGACAGTCCGTGCTGGCCCATCAACACCAATCAGTGGGGCTACGTCTGCGCCCAGTACATGATGGAGAACAACACCCTGATGTCCTACACCGGCACCAAGGGCGAATGGTCCTGGTCGCCGATGGGGAGCGCAACGCCCAGCGTCGACGGCTACACCTATAGCTGGAAACTCCCGATCGGCACCTCGAAGACCCTGGCAGACCACGTGGTGATCCAGGCCGAGGGCTACGGACCGCGCGCCGACGTCTTCACCCCCTGCCCCGCCATCGCAGGAGGCCCCGACGGTAAGGGACGCTACTGCGCCAAATGATCCGCCCGGCCTGACCTGAATCCACCGGGAAAGAGGCGGTTGCGCCCTTGCTTCAAGCGCGCGACCGCCTCGCTCCGGCCATGGCCGCCGAAGTCCGCCCGCCCGGAGGCAGACCCCCGACACGCCGCTGCCCTCGCCTGCCGTCCTCCGCGAGCCGCCTCGGGCGCCCCTGGCCGGCACCCCAAGGGCCGTCACCCCAGTTCCTAGGGCCGTCACCCCAGTTGCGCCAGCACGACCAAGCGCATCGAGGTCGTCACCTGCACCAGAGCCGAGGAGTCTGCCGTCCTCTGCACATCCGCACTCGCCATCCGGCCAGGACCGTGCGCTCGGGCCCGGATCGTGCCGCCGCAGGCAGCAAGGATCTGGCCGACGCGCGAAGCAGCGTACGGTCCCCGATCGCTCACCCCGCGGCTGCTTCCTCCAACTCTTTCCGCACCGCCAGCGTGGTCACCGGCAACCGCTGTCCTGCTGCTCACCCCTGCTGTGCAAGGACAGCCAAATGGTCACGCTACCGAGAACTAAGGCCATAGCGATGAAGATCCAAAGCATCATGGACGTCACGCTACCGGGGGGGAGCACAACCGGTGTGGCCAATCGTTCACCTGCCCCGTGGCCGCCACGCGCAGCGTCGGGTTCACGGTCCTCGCCAGGGTGCCCCTCCCGGGCTGGGGCGGTGGGCGGGAGGGGCGTTGGGCCGTGTGCGGTCTTCGGTCCCCGGAGCTTTGGTGTTCCGCGGCGGCCGTGGGTGTTTCCGCCGGTCCACCGTAAAGCTGTGCGGCTGGCGGGAGTTACTGGGCTGCCGGGGCCTTGTCGCCCGTTGCGGCGACCGTCGATGCGGTGATCTTGACCGGTTGCGTGGCGAGTGTGCTGTGTCCTTCGGCCCAGGTCTCCAGGGCGGTGCGGCAGGCGTGGTCCAGGTGATGCAGTCCGGTCAGGTCCAGCTCGACCGGCCGCTCGCGGGGCAGTGCTTCCAGACTGTCGAGGATCTTCGGCAGCCGCAGGAAGGTCGCGTAGCCCGACAGATACACCTGGACCGGCCCCGCGCCCTTGTCGACGATCTCCAGCCTGGTGTGCGAAGCCTCCCAGGCGCTCTTGATCACCGCCAGGGCCAGGCCGATGAGCACGCCCTCGAACATGTTCACCGCGACGATCGCCACGGCCGTGACCACGAGGATCAGCGCTTCGCTGCGGTGGCCCCGCCACAGTGCCGCGATCTGGCGGAACGGGATCAGTTTCCAGCCCGCGTGCACGAGGATGCCGGCCAGCGCGGGGATCGGGATCAGCGCCAGGGCGGACGGCAGGGCGGCGGCGAACAGCAGCAGCCACACACCGTGCAGCACCCGCGACGCCTTGGTCTTCGCGCCCGCGTTGACGTTGGCGGAGCTGCGTACGATCACCGCGGTCATCGGCAGGGCGCCGAGCAGGCCGCACACGGTGTTGCCGGTGCCCTGGGCGATCATCTCCTGGTCGTAGCGGGTGCGCGGGCCGTCGTGCAGCCGGTCCACGGCCGCCGCGCTGAACAGGCTCTCCGCGGAGGCGATCAGTGCGAACGCGATGATGGTCCCCCAGATGGCGGGGCCGGCCAGCTCGCCGAAGGCATCGGAGCCGGGCGGCTGGAGGACGCCGAGCAGCCCCTCCACCTGGACGGCGGCGACCGGCAGACCGAAGGCGAGAGTGGCGGTGGTGGCGAGCAGCACCGCCGCGAGGGCGCCGGGCACCGCCTGCGCCTTCCGCGGCAGCTGCTTCCACAGCACGACCACGGCGATGGTGCCCACGCCGATCGCGAGCGAGGCCAGAGCCTGGCTGCTGCCCAGGGCGTCGGCGAACGTCTTCGGGAGCCCCACGAGTTTGCCGATCCCGGAGCCCGGGGCGGTCAGGCCCGCCGCCGCGTAGATCTGGCCGGCGATGATCACCAGGCCGATGCCGCAGAGCATGCCCTCGACGACGGAGACGGAGATCGCCCGGAACCAGCGGCCCACCTTGAAGATGCCCATGGCGAGCTGGAGCAGCCCGGCGGCCAGCACGATCACGCCCAGCGTGGACACCCCGAACTCGCTGACGGCCTCGAAGACCAGCACGGTCAGGCCCGCGGCGGGCCCGGACACCTGCAGGCTGCTGCCGGGCATGCATCCGGTGACCAGGCCACCCACGATGCCGGTGACGAGCCCGAGCTCCGCCGGCACGCCGGAGGCAACCGCCACACCGACGCACAGCGGCACGGCGACCAGGAAAACGACGATGGACGCGGCGAAGTCCTGCCGCAGATAGGGGTACTTCGACACCATGGCCTCCCGTCTCCTCAGAGCGTCTCGAACGTGTCGGAGTGCGCGCGGTGTGCGAGCACGGTCCCGGTGTGCACCTCGTAGTACCAGCCGTGCAGCCGGAGTTGCCCCGCCTCAAGGCGCCGTTGGACACACGGGTAGGCACGCAGCCGCTCCAGCTGCGTCAGCACGTGGTGCTGCACGGCCTCGGCGACTGTCGGATCGGCCTTGTCGGAGCACCTGGGTTCGTCCGCGGCGTGCGCGAGCCAGCTACGCACGGCGGGCGCGGCGGACAGGTCGTCGTGGCGGACCACCGCGCCGACCGCGCCGCAGTGGGAGTGGCCGCACACCACGATGTGCTGGACACCGAGTACCTGCACGGCGTACTCGACCGTGGCCGCCTCACCGGTGGGCGCGGCGGGGGCGTACGCAGGGACGATGTTGCCCGCGGTGCGCAGCTCGAAGAGCTCTCCCGGCGCAGCGCCCGTGATCAGGGCGGGCACGACCCGGGAGTCGGAGCAGGTGATGAACAGCACCTCGGGCCACTGGCCCCCGGCCAGCTTGGCGAACGTCTCGGGGCGCTGTCCGAACATGCGGGCGTTGTCGATGAGGGATTGCATGCGGTCACTCCTCCTGGCCCCGCCGTGGGGCGCGTCGGGCTGACAGGACACAGAGGTGGGGGGTTGCTCTGCTGCCGCGCAGCAAAACGCTGTGGTGCGGCCGGTGAGTGGACGGTTATCCGGGACGCGGTGCGGTCTTACGCGACGCCGGGCCCGGCCGACCCGTACCGGGCCAAGACGCAGGGCCTGGCGACCAGGCCGACAACAGCTCCGGGCGCCGGAGTCCCGGTGGCCGGCGGGCCTGTCGTGCAAGGCCCTCCCGCAGGGCTTGGTCTCGGGCAGGGGCTTGGCCGTCGTGGTGTGACAGGACGTGTGTGCGGATGCGAAGGGCACCGAGGGCGTGACGAACGGAAAGGGGAGCAGGACGGCGCTGACAAGCGCAGCCCCGTCCGGGCCGTCCCGTCTCGGAGCATGTGTCCCTCCAGGAAGTCCACTACCTCTGGCGCGCGCCAACACGAAGTCAATTCCCGGTAAAGAAGATGATAGTCCGGCAAAGTCGCTTGCGGGGTTACCTCCGGGTTTCCAGCTGAAGGAGAACCTGCAAAACGAAAGTGGATGTGGTGTAAACCTGCCTGCTCGGCCGGGGCGCTCGACGGGCACGGCTGCCGCTGGCTGACTGACCGAGTCACTCCCTCGAACAGGAGTGGTGGCGGTGAAGCGTTCCGGCAGGGGTCCGCGTGGACTTCTTGGCGGTGGAGCCCGTGCTCTTCCTGGCGGGAGGCGTCTCCTCCGAGGCGACGGCCTTCTGGATGGCCCGCAGCGGGGCGACGGTGGCTTCCTCTCCCACCTGGCGGGCGGCCGTGGAGACGGTGCCGCGTCACCGGTTCGTGCCGGGGTGCTACCTGCCCGCCGATGGGCCCGACGGGCAGGGGCTGACGGTGTGGGAGCCGGTCACCGCCGAAGTCGGCTATGGCCGCTGGCTGGCCGCCGCGTACTCCGACACGACGCCGATCACGCACTTCGACGGCGACGAACCCAACTGGAAGAAACCCCAGGTGCGGCACGGCGGAGCACCCACCTCGTCGTCCACGCTGCCGTCACTGCCTGGTGCGGATGTGGGCGGACGCGGACGTGCAGGAAGGGCACACGGCGCTGGAGAACGGCACCGGCACCCGCTACTCCACCGCGCTGGCAGAGCCGGCCCCGGCCCGCCGCTCGTCGCGAGCGCCCCCCTGCGAGGAATGCGCACCATGCCCCTGTCCCTCCTTTCCCCGCGCGCCGGTGACCGTCCGCGCACCGGCTCGTTCCTCCCGCACCTGCATCTGCCCCCGGTCAGCCCCCGGGCCGTGCGGGAGGCCCTTCAGCGGTGGATGGCCGCCACGCTGGACGGCACCCGCCCGGGCCGCTCAGGGGTCTCCGTCCCCGACAGCTGGACCCTGCACCTGACGATCCCGCCCGCCGACGGCGCGGTGCTCATGCCGCCGCGCGGCACCGAGTTCGTCCACCTGCACGCCGACGGCAGCCTCCACCTCGCCCTTCACCCAGGCGCCCGCGATCACCCAACCACTGGGAATCACTTCGTGGCAGCTTCGGGAGGACAGGACACTCCTGGACGGAACGAACCTGCGCGCGCGTTCCACCCAACCTGCGGATTCACGCGCGGGTTCCCTGACATCCATCTCCAGGATTCCGCAAACTCGCGCGTTTCGAGGCGAACAGCCGCCAAGGTCAGGCCAGCCGAGGCGGAAGCTTGGGGAGCAACCCGGGCACGGCCGTACAACACGAAGAGGGCCCGGGTTGGGGCCCTCTTCGTTACCGCCCTGGCAGGGCACGGCAACACAACCGTACGACAGCTCCGCGAGTCGTCCCGTTTCGCAGAGCTACTCCGCCTTCAGCGGTTACGGGCCCACCCCCGATCACTCGTGTGCCATGACGGCACGTCGAGGCGGCGAGGTCTGTAGGTCATTGTGCGCAGCGGGACGGGCGGGCAGTGAGGGACAGGGCGTGTGCGCGGACGTCGAGGTCGGTGGCCAGGGCTGCATCGGCGAGGAGGTGGAGGCGCCAATAGAGGTCCAGACGCTGCCGGTCGGCTGGAGTGGCCCCGTGGGCGAGTAAGGCCTGCGGCGAGGGCAGGCGTAGGCGTACGGCGAGGCGGGCGCGGTCGGAGATCGGGTCGCCGAAGGCGGCAAGTTCCCAGTCCAGCAGGAGCCGCAGACCACCCGTGGTGCGGACGAGGTGCCCGGTCTGGAGGTCGTGGTGGAGCAACCGTGGCTCGGTGTCGAGGTTCACCCGGTCAAGGTCTCGGCGGAGGGCCGCCGCGGTGGCAGCGAGACCGGGTGCTGCGGCCGTGTAAAGGTTCAGGCGGTCGTGGAGGTAGGCGCGCCAGGTGGGGTGGCGGGTGGCTCCGGCGAGACGCCCGAAGTGAGTTCCGACGATGGCGTGGACCGCGGCGAGCGGGTCGGCGAGGTCATCCGGGAACCGTTCGGTGGGGACGGGACGGGCCTGAACGGCGCTCTGCGCGGTCCAGGCCGGCTGCCCCTTCACGTCGGCGTCGAGCAGGCGGGGGGCGGGGGCACGGTGGTGGGTCAGGAGCCGGAGGGCAGCGGTTTCGTTGGCGGCGCGGGCCGGGTCGCTGTAGTGCTTGAGGACGTACGGCTCGCGCCCGCCGATGTACCAGACGCGGTTGGCCTGACCGGTGGTGATGTCGGTGGCGCTGTCGGGGACGCGGCCGTCGATCCTCCCCATGGCGTCAGGCGAGGTCGCCGAGGTAGCGGGCGGGGGACTCGCCGTGTGCGAGGTCGGCGATCGGGGTGCGCAGGCCGTGGGGCAGCAGGTTGAGGGCGGGTACCTTCTCCAGTTCCACCCAATCCAGACCGGTCTGCACGTCGTCTTCGGCGTGGCCGCCGAGTGTGTCCGGGTTTCCCTCGGGCCGGCACAGGAAGATCGCTTCGACCCGGTGGTCTTCTGGGGCGCCGCCGTGGCGGGCGCCGATGTACTCGCGCAGCCACAGCAGACGCTCGGGTGTGACGTCCAGGCCGGTCTCTTCGCGGACCTCGCGGCGGACCGTGGCGTCGAGGTCCTCTCCGGGGTGCTGGCCGCCGCCGGGCAGGAAGTAGCAGTCCTGGCCCTCCCAGCGGGCGCGCTGGAGCAGGACACGACCGTCGTGGAGGATGACGGCCTTGGCCGCGTTGCGGACGGTCGCGGTAACGGGTTCAGCCACAGAAGGCTCCACTCGTGTTCAAGGGTTGGGGCGGTTCAGCGTTCAGTCTTACCGAAGCCGGGGCGGCGTCCGGTGGCCTTGGCCCCGATCACCCGCCAGGGCCCGGCCAGCCGGATGAAGGGCTGGAGGGGGCTGGCCGTGATGAGCGAAATCTGTCGCGCTGCGGTGGAGCGCGGTGCCAACCCGAGGGTGGCGGGCGGGGTGACGCGGCGGTGCAGGGCCGGTGCCAGGGTGAGCAGTCGGGCGGTGGTGACAGGACCGTGCAGCAGGACACCGGCTACCGCGAGCCCGGCCCACCAGGGCCCGGCCCACCAGGCGCTGGCCACGGCTACGGTCAGCAGCGGGGCGCCGAGGAGCCAGGCAGCTTCGTCCGCCCACTCCCGCAGCATCAGGGCGGTCCTGGCCGGGCGGGAGAGGCTGCTGGGCAGGTGGGCGACGGCGCGGGCATGGCGGTCGGGCCGGGCGGAGGCGGCGTATGCGAGCGCATGGAGGTTCGTCAGTCCGGTGGTGTCGGTGTAGGGCTCGTCCAGGACCAGGGCGGTGGCCGGTGCGAAGTCGGCGCCGAGGAGGGAGAGGCGGTGTCCGGTGCCGAGGTCTTCCATCGGTTCGGGGAAGCCGCCGAGCCGGCGCAGGGCGGGGAGGTGGACGGCCATGCCGCAGCCGACGGCGTAGACCATCGGCCGCAGCCACATCCGGACCGTCGCCGGGAGCCCGGAGCGGGTGAGCCACTGGTGAAGTCGTACGCGGGCGAGTTCGATGCCCAGGGAGCGCCGCAGTTGGTAGACCCATTCCTCGCTCAGCAGCAGGCCGGCCAGGCCGCGCGGGAACGGGCGGCGGGCCAGCAGCGGGAGCCGTTGTTGCTGGATCAGTGCCGGCGTCCGGCCGGCGGAAGCCCGGTGGTTGGCGGCGGCGTCGGCAAGAGCGGTCAGGGTGGCCCGGTCGGGGACGGCGTCGGCGTCGTAGACCAGGACGAAGGTGTCGTGGGCGTGGGCGTCCTCGCGCCAGCCGAGCGGCCCGAGGATGTCGGGCAGGTGGTCGAGGGCGAAGTTGAGCTGTCCGGGCTTTCGGCCGCCGACGTCGGGCTGGTGCAGGTGCACCAGCGGCAGCCCCTGCAGGTGGCTGGCGGTCAGGGTGGTCACGATGTCGGGGGTGCTCGGCTCGGCGTCGAACAGTTCGGTCAGCACGGTCAGGCGTTCGCCGCGCGGTGCGACGTTCACGGTCTCGGCGACCGTCTGGCAGCGCGAGGCGGGGAACAGGCCCCGCAGCTGGGCGGCCGCCAGTGTGGGCAGCGCGGCGAGTTCGTGCAGGCGTCCGCGGTGCCGGGCGCGGCTGGTGTGCTCGCGTTCGGTGGTGATGACCACGACGGCCGCGCGGCCGGTGGGGTAGTCGAGGCCGGTGAATGCGGCGATCGCCGCGGCGGCGACGGTCTGTTCGCGCAGCATCGGCAGCAGCACCACCAGCCACGGCGCCGGTCCGTGCACGTCGGCGGGGCGGGGCGCGGAGGCGGACAGCAGCCAGCGCGCACTCGCCTCGACCGCCAGGGCGGCCCACAGCGCGCGGGCCAGCAGCCCGGTCGCGAGAGCTGGCACCACGACGTCCAGCCACACCTCGGCGGCGCTCATGCTTCCTCCAGCAGCCGGTAGACGGCGCGCACGTCGTCGGCGACCCGCGGCCAGGCGAAGTGCTCGGCCCGCGCGCGGGCGGACGCGCGCCGTACGGTGTGCGCGGCGGTGCCCAGCTCGGCGAGGAGTGTGTCGGCGGCATTGGCTGTGGCCGTCGCGTCGCAGGGCGGAACGAGGACGGCGGCCGGGCCCTTGCCGGCGTAGTGCCGGATGCCGCCGATGTCCGTGACGACGGCCGGGGTACCGCAGGCGAGGGCTTCCAGCAATGCGTTGTTGGCGCTCGCCCCTGTCAGGGGCAGCAGCAGGAACGCCGCCCGCCGGTAGAGGGCGATCAGCTCCTGTTCGCTGATGCCTTCCAGGACGCGGGCGGCCGGGTGCCAGGGGCGCGAGGCCGCCTGCCGGGTGACGACGGTCAGCTCGATGTCCTGGCCGTGGCGGCGGTGCAGGAGGCTGTGGACGGCATCGAGGGTTTCGAAGTCGCGCAGCCACCAGCCGACCGTCAGCACCAGCGGTCGGACGGGCTGCGACGGGATGTCGGCGGGGGTGAAGGCGGCGGTGTCGATGCCGTGCGGCACCAGGTGCACCCGCTGGGCCGGGAGCAGGTCGCAGAAGAACGCCTGCTGGTGAGGGGCGAGGACGATGATCTGGGCGGCCCGCGCGGCCAGGGACCGCCACACCCGGGTCGGCAGCAGCTTCGCGAGCTGGTCGGGCGGCTGGTGGTAGGTGACGGCGGTCGGCCCGGTGCGGTGGCGGGAGAACCAGAACTGCTCGTCCCCGTACAGGACGTGCGCCGGCTGGCGGGAGGCGAGGACGCGCAGGTCGGTGGCGAAGTGCTCGGCCGGGTAGAACGGCAGCGGGCAGCGGGACCCGAGTACGCGGTGGGCGGCCGTGAAGACCCTTCTCGCACTCGGGTGGTGGGGCGGGGCGATGCGGCGGACTTCGGGCAGGTGGTCCAGGAGGCGGTCGTAGCCGCCGTGGGCGGTGTGCCAGGGCACGCGGACGACGGAGGCGATCACGCGCGTCCCCTTCCTGTGGCGGGCAGCAGGCCGAGCCGGCTCAGCTGCGGGGGGATGGCGGCGGGCCGCTCCAGGCGCACCACCGTCATCCCGGCCGTGTGGTCGGGGTGCAGGCGTGCGGACCAGCGGCGGCGGTGCCGGTGGTGGTGCAGCGGTCCCCAGAGCAGGATGGAGTCTGCAGCCAGCAGATGGCGGTAGGTCTCCCGGTTTCCGGCGAACAGCTCTTCTCCGGTGGCGGCCCGGCGCAGCGAGCGGTTGACCAGCCGGGGCAGGCACACGCGCAGCGGCAGGTCGAGCCACAGGACCAGCTCGGCGCGGCCCAGAAGCATCTCGGCGACCTCGCCGCCGTAGTTGCCGTCCGCGATCCACGCCGGGTCGGCGAGGCGGTCACGGACGCCCTTGTGGAAGACGGGGGCATCCAGGGGCAACCAGTTCGGTCCCCAGAACAGCTCGTCGAGGTCGATGCGGGGCAGGCCGGTGTGGGCGCGCAGATCGCTGCAGCCAGCGTCGACTTCCCGGAGGCGACCGGCCCGACCAGGGCTATGCGGCTGGGCGCCACGTAAGCCTCCCCGTCACCGCGTCGGCGATCTTCTCCAGCAGGCCAGGGCTGTGCACGCCGGCCGTGACCTGGAGGACGGGCACCGTGGCGACGAGGCCGTCGATGAGGGCGGCGGCCTGGCGGGCCAGGGCGTCCACGGGCCGGGTCCGCCCGGCGAACCAGGGCTCGATCCAGTCCTCGTCGTGCGGGGTGCAGCACACCGCGGCGAGGGCCATGCGGGCGCGCCCCGACCCGAGGACGCGGCTGCTCAGCACCTGGTCGTCGTTGCGCAGGCGGGGGATGACAACGAGTCGCAAGGGCGCTGTCTCCCGTACGCGGGAGGCGAAGGCGCGGGCGAACGCGTGTGGCGTCAGGACTGCTTTACCGGCGCTGCCGAAGCCTTCGGGCAGGTCGTGCGGGTTCGGCAGGTCTTCGCGCGGGCCCAAGGCGGACAGGGTGCCCCTGCCGATCCGGACGGAGATCGGCACGCCGGCCACCAGGCCCGCGCCGGCGGTCACCAGGGCCCGGTCGGAGGCGATCAGATCGGCCCCGGGGTGGGCGGCCAGCGCGGTGAGCACGGTGGTCTTGCCCGCCCCGGAAGGGGCGGCGATGAGCACGCCGTGGTCGTCGAGGGCGGTGGCCGCGGCATGGAAGGTGATCCAGCCGCGGCTCTCGGAGCACCGCAGGACGACCTCGCGCACGACGCGCATCAGGTACCGCTCGCCGCGCTCGGCGCCGGGTTTCAGCAGTACCGTCTGCCGGCCCGCCGCGTCGCGGGCGTAGAGGTGGTCGGGGGGTAGGTGCGTGCCGGGGGCGGGACGCCACCAGGTGGTGCCGTCGAATTGGCAGCGGCGGTACGGCTCGCCGCGGAACGGCACCACGGTCAGCGATGCGGCGCGCGCGGCGCAGGCCATGCGGTCCTGGAAGAGGGCCGCGTCGTGGCGGACCCGGACGGCCGTCTCCTGCCCGCAGGCGGGGGCGAGCTCGTGCTCGGGGACGAAGGCCCGGAGGTAGCGCTCCTGGGCGGCGGCGAAGACCAAGTCGGTGGCAAGGTGGAAGCGGTGCCCGGCGAAGAGCGCCGCGGTCGTCATCGTGCCGGTCATGACCGGCACCCCACCCGGGCCGCTGACACGCAGGCACCCAAGGGGGCGGAGGCGAGGAGTTCCTCGCGCGTTCCGTTCACCAGGCGGCGGGCGATGTCGATGCCCATCTTGACCGCGTGGTCCATGTTGCCGATTTCGTAGCGCCAGGTCCCGAACCTGCCCCGGGGGTAGATGCCGCGCGTTTCCATCCACGGCATCACCTGCGCCAGGACCTCGTCCCGCCCCAGGGTGGGGACCGGGTAGGCGCACGGGATCAGCTCGACATGGGCGCTGGCGAGCGGCGCCTGCGCCGGCACCAGGCCGTGACGGCGAAGGGCCTGGTCGCACGAGCGGACCAGAGCATCGCGGTCGAGGCCCTGGCCGGCGGCGAGGGAGGTCTCGGTCATCCAGGCGCTGTAGGTGCCCACCTCGGCGCCGGGGACGTTGGCGGGCGCGTACTTGCTGAAGTTCGTGGCCCGGTAGAAGGGCACGTCGGGCTGCGGGAAGTACAGCCACGACCTCGTGTCGGTGGTCGGTGTCCGGTAGCCGAGGCCGACCATGGCCACGGTGGTGTGCCGCAGGCTCCTGGCGGCCCTCCTGAGCGGGGCCGGGCAGGTGGCGGTCATGGCGGCGAGCTGGTCCAGCGGTCCGGTGGCCACAAGGCGGTCGTAGCCGATCCTCTCGCCGCCGGCGAGGGTAACGGACCGGGCCGCCGGATCGACAGCAACCGCGCGAGCCCGGGTGCGCAGGCGGCCGGCGCCGATGCGGGCGGCGAGCCGGTGCCAGATCTCGCCGGTGCCGCCGGACGCGGGAAAGGCGAAGGTGGCGTTCGGGCCCCACCGGCGCGCGAGTGCCGTGGTACCGGCGAACGCGGCGAGGATCTCCTCGATATCGACGGGAGCCACCCGCTCGGCCACCCATGCCGAGCCCATGGTCTCAAGTGGCGTCGCCCAGACCTTGGTGTTGTACGGGGCGAAGAAGCGGTCCACCAGGGCCTGGCCGTACACCGTGACCAGCCACGTCGCGAAGTCCGCCGTGGCCGCGGAGCCGCCGGGGGCGTCGGGGCGGGCTGCGAGGAGATCACGCAGGCAGGCCGCCGCGTCCTTCGACGGGAGGTGATGGAGATGCTGCTGGAAAGGGTAGGGCGTCCATCCGTCGCCGTAGCGGACGTAAGAGGAACGGTCGTGATGCAGCAGCTCCCCGTCGGTGAAGAGTTCGGCCAGCAGCCGGTCGAACTCGCCGAAGTGGGAGAAGACCACGTGGCCGCCCAGGTCCCAGGTGAAGCCAGCCGCGTCCACCACGGAGGAGGCGAGTCCGCCCGGTGCGGAGGCGGCCTCCAGCAGCAGGAAGCCGCGGTGGCCAAGGCGAGTCAGCTCATCGGCGCAGGCAAGACCGCACGGGCCGGCCCCGAGTATGACGATCCGGCCGCTGTCCGGCGTGTGCGCGCAGCGGGGCATTATGCCCTCCTTCGATCAGCAGACGACGTGGACACGCCCAGCCCCGGGGATGGGCGGCGTTGCGACGGCAGGAATTCAGCTCAGGCGTGCGGCAGCAGGATCGCTGCCCGCCCGAGGGGCGAAGGTTCAGGGAGACGGGAGCTGGTCGGGGGCGGCGGTGGCCGTCACCCCCGCCTCGAAGACGGCGAGTGTAGGTTCTGAGACGGCCCGTCATGGCTCACAGCCGGACCGGACACTGGCGAGTCGCAGCGCGAGGCTCACGGCGGCCCGCCAGTGTGGCTTCGTCAGTCTCGGGCATCAGCGGACGCCGGGTAAGGCACCACGGTGAAAGGCTCAACTCCTCTGCGTCATCCGCAAGTTATCTGCGTGCGTCCCGATGCGGACGGAAGGGTATAGCCCCATAGACGTGCTCTCGCCGCGAGGAGGCACCGTGGGCATCACATCCCTGAATGCTGCTTCGTTAAGTCCTGACCCCGGCGCGCTGATACGGGGCAGACGAGGCGCCCGGCGGCCGAAGATGACCCAGGCGCAGCTCGCGGTACTCGTGGGCTACTCCGCTTCGTGGGTCTGCCGCGTCGAAGCCGGCGAGATCATCCCGCCGGGGGTGACGCTGCTGCGCATCGCCGCCGCTCTGGGCATTCCACCGGATGAGCTGTTCCGTGCCGCTCACCCACCGGAGCGAGACCCGGCCCCAGATGTGCCAAGCCCAGGCGGCTCCCGTACGACGGCCGCTACGGTGACCACGGGGACCAGCGAGAGCCAGCAGGAGGGCACCGTGCGGCGCAGGGGTTTTCTCACCGGAGCAGCGGGGATCAGCGCTGTCCTAATCACCGGCACCCGGGCGGTCGCGGAACCACCGGGCGAACTGGGGGCATGGCTGGAAACAACCCTGTTCAACCTGCCCGCCACCGGGCCCGTGCCGATCAGCCAGCTCGAACAGGCCCTGGGCCGGGCGCGTGAAGACTTCCGCCACACCCGTTACCAGACCCTGAGCACCGAACTGCCCCTGCTCCTCGCCGCCGCCGACGCGACCCGCGACCACCTCACCGGCCACGCCAGGGAGCGAGCCAATGCCTTGGCCTCCTACGCCTACAGCCTCGCAGGAGAACTCGCCAGCAAACAACGGTCCGAAGCGACATGGGTCGCGGCGGACAGAGCCTTGACCGCTGCTCGCGCCTGCGGCCGGCCCGCCCCGCTCGGTGAAGCCACCCGCATGCTGTCCGTCGCCATGCGCCGCGCTGGCCGCTACCGCCAAGCCACCGATCTCCTGCTCCGCACCAGCCGACAGCTGGCCGACGACCCTACCGACCAGGCCCGGGCAGTACGCGCGGCGATGCTGCTGACCTGCGGATACACCTGTGCCCACTACGGAGACCGCACGGCCGCCCTGGCCCTGGTGGACGAGGCCCAGGAGATCGGACAGCGCATCTCCTACGGCCCCAACCTGGACGGCGCCACCATCCAGGCCACCCGCGCGCAATGCCAGAGCTTCCGCCTGAGCATCTACAACAAGCTCGGGGTACCAGACGAGGCCGTCCCGATCGTCGGAGGCATCGACGCGACCGCCTTCCCGACCGCCGAGCGTCGAGCCCGCTTCCACACTGATGCCGCCCGCATGTATCACCAGCTCGGCGACGACACCCGCACCTTTGCTTCCCTTCGTGCCATCGAACGCCAAGCGCCCGAGGAGGTCCGGCGCCCGTCGGTCAAAGCCCTCACCACAGACCTGCTCTACTCCTCGCACCAGCCCGGACTGAAGGAGTTCGCGGCACGGACAGGGGCACTGAAGAGCTGATCACGTGAGCGTCCGTGAGATACGACATGCCGCGAAGGGCAGCGGTCCGGCCATTCCACCTGCGCCCCCGAGGGCGGCGCAGCCCGCGTGCTTCGACACCGGCGGTACCACTTTCCGTCCCGCCCGGGAAGCGGTGGTCCGGGTGGGGTGGGAGCGATGCCAGCGCCTCTCGGCTCTAGCGTCAACTTCCTGATTCTTCTCCCCGAGCGGAGGCCGCTGAGCGGCAGCGCTGGGAGCGGATCTGCGACGTGTGGCAGCTGAAGATGCACTACGACAAGGGCGACGACAGCTGTGATCACCTGTTCCGGGCGGCCTCGGTGCTGATCGGCTGGTGGTACCGCACCCGCGAGCTCGTCACCGAAGCCCTCACGGGCGGCTGAGCGGCTCTTCGCCGACGGCGGCCACCGCCTCCTGCGCGCTCCGACAGGCTCTTTCCCCGGCGACGGCGGCGCCGCGGGCCTCCGGTTTGATCGTTACCCGCGGCTGTATGGTCCTCTCTTCCACCCCGCCGCGGTCGGACGCCCGCCCTCAGATAACAAGTGGCTCAGGCATTTTCTGGACGACGAGGTGCCGGGCCTGGCCATGCCTGACAGCTATGAATTGCCCCGTCGCCACCTGGTAGTGGTAGTGCTCTCTCCGGCCACCCGACCGAAAGCGATTCGAGTGACTCGTCATCGCGCAGCTTGCTTTCGGTATTCGAGACTGGCTTGCTTCGAAACGGCTCTTGCCGACGAGTCTGTGCACTTGCGCTTGGGTGGCATTCGCTCACGGCAGACGAGAAAGAGGCCCAGGGGGCTGGAACCTTCCTTGGTGGCATGTCAACGTATAAGCATGCCGAAAAACAGTAGGTCAGCGCAGATTTAAAGTCTGCGCTGAGCGCTCCGGTGCCAGCATCTCTGTGCTGTGCTGTCTTCTCGTCGAGCCCTGCCCCAAGGAACCCCTACCCGAATGCTGCATTTCGAGTCACCTGCTTCAACTCTGCCTATTCTTCGGCGCTTCCCCCTCTGTGTCGCTTTACGCCCGGCAAGTTTGATGAAGCCGTAAACGACGCGCTTTCGAGCATGTGCTGGCCGGTGCTATGTCCTGAGCGGTCAGCCGCTTAGCTGCAACGCAGCCGAACTGACGCAACGGTCGGGCTGGGTGATACATAGCAGCTAACCCCCGGTTAGCCAAACCGGGGATGGGCGGCAGAATTGTTGGTGTCCGCGCTCGGTTGCGCTTGGCGGTGGAGCCGTCGCGAATGCAGTGAATAGCGCCATGAAGTGGGTTCGTCGCTGAATGAGCGGGGACGCACCGGTGCTGTCCGTTCTGTAGTCGCCCAGCGCGCTGATTCGTAAGGATTCTCGCCCCGTGTGCCGATATGTAAGGCCCCCTGCCATTTTCCCGCCCGGTCAGCAGCTTCTGGACGAATCCCCGGGGTTCGCGCAGCACGGTCAGGCGCAGGTGGTCTCGTGGCGGTAGCTACGCGGTCGGTGCAGAAGCTGACGGTAGATGAAGTGTGCGCTGAGCTGCAGGTCGCCCGGTCAACGTTCTATGACTGGCGGCAAAAGGGGCGGGCGCCTCGCTGTATTCGACTGCCCAACGGAGCCCTGCGGGTGCGCCGTGACGACCTTGAAAATTGGCTTACTGATTGCGAGGATAGTTTTTGATAGATAGCACGTTTGACGTTCGGGTCTACAACATCGAGCGGCGTGAACGAGCGAACGGCTATACATACAAAGTTGTTTGGAAGGTCGGCACCAAGAAACATAGCAAGACGTACGGCACTAAAGCGCTAGCGGATGCCCGCCGCTCTGAGCTCCTGACCGCAGTCAAGCGTGGTGACCCCTTCAACCTGGATACCGGTCTGCCGATCTCGCATGCTAGCAAGGCTGCGGAGACCAATTGGTATGACTTCGCTGTCGGCTTCGTCGACCAGGTCTGGCCACATGCCTCGGGGAATAATCGTAAGACTGTCGCCAAGGTGATGACCACGGTGACCATCGCCCTGCTTCGGACCCCAGCGAAGCAGTTCGATGCGGTTCGCGTCCGTACGGCACTGCGTGAGTGGGCCTTCAACGCCAAGCGGCGGAACAATCCGCGAGAGCCCATCCCGGACGACGTCCGAGTTGTCCTGGACTGGGTTCAGCGGAACACCCTGCCGATGTCCGCTTGGGAGAAGACCGAGAAGGTCGACGCAGTGATCACTGCCCTCGGAACGCGGCTGGACGGCACCGCGGCGGCGGCTAGCTCCGTGTCCCGAAACCGGCGGGTCATGAACCTGGTCATGGAGGATGCCGTCCGGCGCGGCATCCTTCGGACGAATCCGCTGCCCAAGGGGAAGGGCAAGGGTGGTGGTGCCCCGAAGGCGGCCCAGGCCATCGACAAGCGCGTGCTACTGAATCAGCAGCAGGTAACCGCGCTTCTCGACTGGATCGGTAACCGACCGCGCCACGGAGCCGTCTACCAGGCGTTCTTCGCAACGCTCTGTTACGCCGGCCTTCGTCCCGAGGAGGCCGTCGCTTTGCGCGTCGCTGACGCCTACCTCCCGCCGCCCGGGGCATTGGACGAGGACGGCGAACTCATGTGGGGCGAGTTCGTGGTGCACCAAGCTCAGCCGGAGGTCGGCAGTCAGTGGACCGACACGGGGGACCCCCACGAACAGCGCTACCTGAAGGGCCGAGCTGACGGCGACACGCGTACGGTACCGATCCATCCTGATCTTGTCTCACTGCTGCGCGCGGTCATCAAGCGTCACAAGCTGCGCCCGGCCGACCTCCTCTTCCCAGGAGAAAGGAAGGGGGGCATGTTGGCCGGATCTGTCTTCCGGCGACTGTGGCGCAAGGCCCGCAAAGCGGTCCTTGCGCCACACGAGTACGAGTCGCCAGCTGGTAGGCGGGTGTATGACTGCCGACACATCTGTCTTACTGCCTGGCTGAATGGGGGCATCCCGCCGGCCCAGGTGGCTGCATGGGCGGGCAACAGCGTGCCGGTCCTGCTCGCGATTTACGCTCGTTGCATCGGTGGACGACAGGCCGACTACTTGAAACGGATCTTCGCCATCCGCTACGTACCGGCAGCAGCATGAAGCGGCCTGGGCCCCACCGTGGTGGGGCCCAGGCCGCTTCATGGCATGCCCGCGAGCCGTCGGGGACAGGCCGCGGGCCGGATGATTCCGGGGGACGCATGGGGGACAGACACCCGTAGAGGCACGCGTTCAGACGGGGCCAGCCGGACTCCGCCCCCTGCGGAGGGGCGAAGGCCGATTCGCCCGGAAGGCCACAAAGGCGTCGCTGACCTGCGGAAACGTTACGCAACCGATCGACGATCGGTGGCGCCCCCGGCAGGACTCGAACCTGCGGCCAAGTGCTTAGAAGGCACCTGCTCTATTCCGGCAGTTTAGTCCGTTCGGGGAGAGCGCTGTGGTGGGGCGAGCGCTTTCGGTAGTCGGCAGGGCGGTTTGCCGACGGCAGAAGTATCGAGGCCGAGAGGGACTGGAATAGCGCGGCGAAGCAAGTGAACTTAGAACAGGACCGGAAGAGCGTAGCCGTAACCGGCGGAAGGTAGCACGGGATCGCCGGTTAGCTAAGCCGGTATTTCTCCTCATCATTGAAGAGGTTCGGTCGTTGCGCGAATGCGTGCGGTGGCCGAACGGTTGTGTCTACCGCCCCGAGACTAAGGAGGCTGCTCATGGCTGCAGCTAATGAGGACGAGTTGTTTCTTCTCACCGATCGGCAGTGCTCATCGATCTTGGACTGGGCTGCCGAGCAACCGCGGAACGGAGGTGTGCTGCAAGCCTTCCTGGCGTCCCTCGCGCTCGCGGCGCTGCAGCCGAAGGAGGCGCTGGCGCTACGCGCCCGAGACATGGAACTTGCGGACAACGGCAGTGGTGTGTTGCTGATAGGCCCCCAGGAACAGAAGCACCGGAGGGAGGCATCCGGCGACGCGGGCACCATACGACGTGTTCCCGCCTGCACGGAGTTGGTGGCGATCCTCAAGGAGGAGATCACACGTCGCGATCTCCGCCCCCACGACGCGATCTTCGTCCTCGACGATGGGCGAGCGCTGACCGCCCCGGTCTACCGGAAGATCTGGCAGCAGGCGCGGGCTGCGGTGCTGGAAGCGTACGAAATCGACTCTCCACTCGGCAGGAACATCTCGGCCCTGCGTGACACGTGCATCGCAGCATGGCTGACCAACGGCGACCAGACCGCGGCACACATCCTCGCGGTGGCCGAGTGCGCCGGAATGAGCGCTCCTCGTCTTGCCGAACGCTTCGCACAGTGCCTTCGCAAGCCGATGCCCGATGAAATCCCTTGGGACCGGATGAAGGCTGCCTTCCGCATTCCTGGCCCGCCGAGCGAACCCGCCCTGGCTGCGCGCCGCCCATAGCGCCGCTTCGAGCTGCGACTCGTCCCGCGTTTCCTTCCTGCACCACCACCGGGCAACGGGTGGATGGAGAACTGCTGCTCCGCCCACCCGGGCCCGCTTCCTGCCGTCACTCATAGAGAAGCACCCATGTCTGCCCGAACTTCGCTTACCGCCACTGCTACCCCAGGTGCCGTACGCACGGCCTTCCTGACCGTGAAGGACGCCGCCGACTACCTCGGCCTCTCACCCCACACCCTCTACGTCTGGCGCCACCGCCGACAGGGGCCCCCGAGCTTTCGCATGGGCCCACGCGGCCGCGTCATGTACCGACGGGAATCCCTCGACGCCTGGGTCCGCGAGCAGGAGCAGGCCGACTCGCGCTCCAACGCGGCCCTCAACCCGCTACTCGCTCCTCATCAGAAGCGGACCACCCGTCTCACCAGTGCCTGACGCTCCACGCGTCAGAGAACGCCACCTTCGTTCACTACACCAAGGAGTCCGACCTGGCCGGCTACATAGAGGACCGGTGGCTCAAGAAACGCCCCAACCCAACGACCGGCAAGCGCGAACGCACGACCCTGTACGGCAAGTGCACCCGCTACCGCGTCAAGGGCATCCCCGGCATCAGGGACCGCTCCTTCGATGCCCTCCAGGACGCCAAGAGCTGGCTCGCCCAGGCCCAGACCGATGCACGGAGAGGCGAGTTCGTCGATCCTCGGGATGGAGCCATTCTCCTGAAGGACTACATCGCGACCCACTGGTGGCCCACGCAAAGCGGTGACCCGTCCACCCTTGAGCGCATCGAGCAGCGGGTTCGGCGACATATCGTCCCGCACCTCGGTGTTCTGCCGCTCAACAGTGTTGGCACCGAAGCGCTGCGGAGCTGGAAGAAGCGATTGGAGAAGGAGTTGGGCCCCACCTCCATCCGTCTCGTCTGGGCGACACTGTCCAGCGTTCTGCAGGCTGCGGTCGAAGACCGGCGTCTCGCACGCAATCCATGCCGCGCAAGTACGGTCCGCCCGCCGGCAGCCGCACCGGGCCGGGTCGAGGCATGGCCGCCGGAACGCGTGCTGTCCGTCCGGGCAGTCCTGGCGGAGCGCTATCGCGTCCTTGTCGAGATCGGCGCGGGACTCGGCCTTCGACAAGGGGAGGCGTTTGGTCTGGCGGTGGAGGACATCGGCTTTGACGAGGAGGTCGTGCACATCCGGCGCCAAGTGAAGATGGTGCGGACGAAGCTGTGCTTTGCGCTCCCCAAGGGCCGCAAGGTCCGCGATGTACCCCTGCCCTCAAGCGTGGCCAAGTCCCTGCGGCAGCACATGGCACTCTTCGCGCCGGTGCCGGTCACGATGCCGTGGGACGACCCGAGCCCTCCGCAGACCTCGGTAGAGGCCAAGCACCGTCGGCCCAGGACGTACAACCTCCTGGTGACCGGTCGCGAGCGCAAGGCGATCAACCGGAACTACTTCAACTCCTACGTGTGGAAACCCGCCCTGGCCGAGGCCGGCGTGATCGCCCCGCTGGAGGAGAGCGCGCCGGACGGATCCCGAGTCTGGGAGCCCTCCCGGGAGCACGGTTACCATGCCCTGCGCCACTTCTACGCCTCCGAGCAGTTGGAGGCGGGCGAGTCGGTCGTCTCCTTGGCCCAGTGGCTCGGCCACTCCGACCCTGGTTTCACGCTCCGGAAGTACGCGCACTTTCTGCCCCGTGCGGGGGCACGAGGCAGTGCCGCCATCGACGCGGTCTTCGCGTAGCTGTAGCCCGGGCGGCCGGGAACAGCCGATCCCGGCCCAAAGTCCCAGAGAAATCCCAGAGGTGCCGCCGCACCCCCTCCAGACCCGCGTTCGTGCAGGTCAGGAAGGGGGCGGCGGCGTCACAACATCAGATGTCCCGGAAGATCTCGATCTGCGCCCCGATCGAGTTCAGCCGTTCCGCCAGGTCCTCGTAACCCCGGTTGATGACATAGACGTTGCGCAGGACGGAGGTGCCTTCGGCGGCCATCATGGCGAGCAGGATGACCACCGCGGGGCGCAGGGCCGGGGGGCACATCATTTCCGCCGCGCGCCAGCGGGTCGGGCCGTCGATCAGTACCCGGTGCGGGTCCAGCAGTTTGACCTGGGCGCCGAGGCGGTTGAGGTCGGTGAGGTAGATCGCGCGGTTGTCGTAGACCCAGTCGTGGATCAGGGTCTGGCCCTGGGCACTGGCCGCGATCGCCGCGAAGAACGGGACGTTGTCGATGTTCAGGCCCGGGAAGGGCATGGGGTGGATCTTGTCCAGGGGGGCCTGGAGCTTGGAGGGGCGGACCGTCAGGTCGATGAGGCGGGTGCGGCCGTTGTCGGCGGCGTACTCCGCGCTGCGCTCGTGGTTGAGGCCCATCTCCTCCAGGACGGCGAGTTCGATCTCCAGGAACTCCACCGGGACGCGGCGGATGGTCAGTTCGGACTCGGTGACGACGGCGGCCGCCAGCAGGCTCATCGCCTCGACCGGGTCCTCGGACGGCGCGTAGTCCACGTCGCGGTCGATGTGCGCGACGCCGTGCACGGTCAGCGTGGTGGTGCCGACGCCCTCGACCCGTACGCCCAGCTCCTCCAGGAAGAAGCACAGGTCCTGGACCATGTAGTTGGAGGACGCGTTGCGGATGACGGTGACGCCGTCGTGGCGGGCCGCGGCCAGCAACGCGTTCTCGGTGACGGTGTCGCCGCGCTCGGTCAGGACGATCGCGCGCTTGGGGGCCACGGACCGGTCCACGTCGGCGTGGTAGGTGCCCTCCGTCGCGGTGATCTCCAGACCGAAGTGGCGCAGCGCCGTCATGTGCGGCGTGATCGTGCGGGTACCGAGGTCGCAGCCGCCCGCGTACGGGATCTTGAAGTGGTCCATGCGGTGCAGCAGCGGACCGAGGAACATGATGACGCTGCGGGTGCGGCGCGCCGCCTCCGTGTCCATGGCGTCCAGGTCCAGCTCGGCCGGCGGCACGATCTCCAGGTCGTTGCCGTCGTTGATCCAGCGGGTGCGGACGCCGATGCTGCCCAGCACCTCCAGGATCCGGTAGACCTCCTCGATCCGGGCCACCCGGCGCAGGGTGGTGCGGCCCGCGTTGAGGAGCGTGGCGCACAGCAGGGCCACGCACGCGTTCTTGCTCGTCTTGACGTCGATGCTGCCCGACAGGCGCCGGCCGCCGACGACGCGCAGATGCATGGGTCCCGCGTACCCGAGCGAGACGATTTCACTGTCCAGGGCCTCGCCGATCCGCGCGATCATCTCAAGGCTGATGTTCTGGTTGCCGCGTTCGATGCGGTTGACCGCGCTCTGGCTCGTACCGAGCGCGTCCGCGAGCTGCGTCTGCGTCCAGCCTCGGTGCTGACGTGCGTCGCGGATGAGCCTGCCGATGCGTACGAGGTAGTCGTCTGCCATGAGGAAGACGGTATCTCAGATATGAGATCTGCGAGTAATCGGGAGGGGTGCAATGGTCGTGTCCTGCTTGTTCTACTACTATGCGAACAAGTAAGGGGAGGTGCTGATGAACGCCGTGAACACCGCACATGCCGGCCCCGCCGCCGGGCCACCCGCGACCCGTCCTTGGCGGGCGTTGATCGCCGTACTGCCGTTCCTCGTCGCCGTCGCGGCCGTCGCCGCGGTCTTCGGGGCGGTACGGGACCGGCTTCCCGAACCGCTGGCCGTGCACTTCGCCGCCGACGGCACCAGCGACGACTTCGCCACCGCCGCAGATTTCCTCACGTTCGCGCTCGGCCTGCCCGTCGTCTTCGGCGCCGTCATCGGCGTACTGGTGCTGCGCGACGCGGTCGAGGGGGCCCTGCGCTGGGTCATCGCCACCGGCTACGGACTGGCGGGGCTGTACGGCTGTATGGGTGTCCTGACGCTGCTGGAGAACGCGGAGACGGGTGACGCGGCGACGGTCCGCCTGCCCATGTCGCACCTGGGCCCGGCCCTCGGCGTGGCGGCCCTCGCCGCGGTGGTGGGCAGGCTGTGTGCCGGCCGCGACCGCATACGGGCGGACAAGGCGGCCGGACCGGCGCCCGCGGCCCCGCCGCTGGACCTCGGTGCCGACGAGACCGCCGGCTGGTCGCGGACCGTCGCCTCGCCCGCCCTGGTCGCCCTCGGCCCGGGACTCCTCGCCGCCGGAGTGGTCGTCGGTCTCGCCGTGAACTGGGTCGGTGCCGCGGGCCTCGCCTTCGGTGCCCTGATCTGCGTGGCGTTCGCGGGCGTACGGGTCACCGCGGACCGTCGCGGCCTGACCGTCGCCTCGTCCCTCGTCCCCCGCCCGCGCCTGCACATCCCGCTGGCCCGGATAGCGGAGGCGGGCGTCCAGCAGATCAGCCCGCTGGGCGACTTCGGCGGCTGGGGCTACCGCCTGCGGTCCGGGCGCAGCGGCATCGTGCTGCGCCGCGGCGAGGCGCTGGCGCTGCGGCTGGCCCACGGCCGCGTCTTCGTGGTGACCGTCGACGACGCGGCCACCGCCGCCGCCCTCCTCAACGCCCTCCGCGACCGGGCGCACGGCCCCGGGTCCGGCCCGGAGCAGGGGGCCTGAGGTGCTGTTCCGCGTCGACCACGCCTCCCCGGTCCCGCTCGGCGACCAGATCGCCGCCTCGGTACGCGGCGCCCTCGCCGACGGCTCCGTACGCCCCGGCGAACGTCTGCCCGCGGCCCGCGCGGTCGCCGAGTCCCTGGGCGTCAACGTCCACACCGTGCTGCGCGGCTACCAGCGTCTGAAGGACGAGGGCCTCATCGACCTCCGCCGCGGCCGCGGCGCCGTCGTCACCGGCCAGGCCACCCCGGCCCGCGCCCGCCTCACCGAACGCGTGGGCCAACTCGTCACCGAGGCCCGCACCCTCGGCCTCACCGACGAGGAGGTGGTGGCCATGGTGCGGAGTGGGCTGTCGGTGGGGTAAGGATGCGGGGGCAGAGTGAGGTGGGGCCGGGCCTTCACTCCCGCAGGAATTCCAGGACCGTATCGGTCTGCCCGAAGATCGCGTGGCCCACTCCGGGCAGGATCCGCACGGTCGCGTGCGGGACGCAGGCGCGTACGCGCCGGGCGGTGCCGGCCGTGTCGAACATGGCGTCGCGGGTGCCGGCGATCAGCAGGACCGGGACGTCCAGGCCGCGCAGCGCGTCATCGGGGAAGACCGGCAGCTGCTCGGTACGCGGCTTGAAATGCGTGAAGGTCAGGACCACCTGATCCAGCACGGGACCGGCCGACGGGGAGTCCAGACCTGTCGCGGCGCGTGCCGACCGGCGCATGCCCCGGCGCCCGAACGGGCGCAGCAGCAGGGTCTTGAAGAGCAGGCCGATCCGCTGCTTCCCCAGGCCGCCGGGGCACAGCAGGGCCAGGCGGGTCACCCGGTGCGGACGGCGGACGGCGTAGTCCAGGGCCAGCCAGCCGCCGAGGGAGGCGGCGACGACCGAGGCGGCCGCGATCCCCAGCCCGTCCAGTACGTCGTCGAGCCACAGCGCGTACGCGTCCGAGGCCAGCGGAGGGCGGGACGGCGCGCTCAGACCGGGTTCGCCGATGACGTCGACGGCGTACGTACGGAAGTGCCGCGACCAGGTGGCGATGTCGCCCTGCCACATCGTCGCGTTCGCGCCTGCGCCGTGCAGCAGGACCACGGGCGGAGCGTCCGGCGGTCCGGAGGCGATGACGAAGGTCTCGCCCTCGCGGGTCGGGACCCGTATCCGCTCGGCGGGGACGGGCCAGCCGTCCAGTGCCTCCTCGTAGCGCCGCTGGATTTCCCGCGCACCGGACATGGACTTGTAGATCGTGCTCATGAGTCGAGCACCCCCTCCAGGTAAGCGAGCAACTGGGCGGTGTCGCCCGGGCCGCCGATGATGATGACCTTCATCCGGGCCCGCTCCGGGGCGTACGCCGTCTCGATCCGCAGGGGCCGGTCGCCCGGGCCGCGGTGGGCGGCCGAGCTGGTCAGGAGAGTGGACAGCCGGTCGGCGGTCCGGCGGTCGACCGCGTCGATCTCCACGATGCTCGACACCTCGCTGTGCCGCTTCCCCTCGGCCGGGCCCCCGGGCCCGGCCGAGGGGACCGGGCGGCCGGTGAAGGCTTCGAGGTCCTCGTGCGCGATCCGGTACTGCTTGCCGATGCGGACCGCGGCGAGGCGGCCGTCCCGCACGTAGTTGCGGACGGTGCGGACGTGCAGGCCCAGGCGCTCGGCGACCTGTTCCACGGAGTAGAGGCGATCGTTCACGAACGTACCCTAAACTTCCCTATGAGAAGGTGCAATGAGGAAGTTTGGGGAATCCACGGTGAGGAGCTCCCAGCGGCCCCGGTGTTCGGCCAGCAGGTCCCCGGGTGCCCTACCGCGCCGCCCCGCGGCTCCGTACCAGCAGCCAGAGGAAGTACGGCGTCCCGATGACCGCCGTGAGCAGCCCTGCTCCGAGCTGCGCCGGGGCGATCACCGTCCGGCCCACCACGTCCGCCGTACCCACCAGCACCGCGCCCAGCAGCACCGCCACCGGCACCACCCGTACGTGCTGACGGCCCACCAGGGCCCGGGCGGCGTGCGGGGCGACGAGGCCGACGAAGGCGATGGTGCCGGCGGCGGCGACGGCGGACGCGCTCAGCAGAACGCCCAGCGCCAGGAATCCGAGGCGCGCCCGGGGCACCCCCAGGCCCAGCAGCCGCGGGGTGTCCTCGTCGAGGGCCACGAGGTCGAGCTCGGTGCGGCGCGCCACCGCCACGGCGGCCCCCGCCACGAGGACGACGGCGAGCGGCACGAGGTCGGGCAGCGTGCGCCCGTACGTCGAACCCGACAGCCAGGTCAGAGCCTTGGTGGCGTTGAACGGGTCGGTGAGGACGATGAACAGGCTGATCAGGGCGGCGCTCGCGGTGGCGGTGCCCATGCCGACCAGGACCAGGCGGTTCTGCCGGAACCCGCCGCGCGCCGACAGCCCGAAGACGAGGGCACTGGCGAGGGCGGCGCCCGAGAAGGCAGCGGCGGCGAGGCCCAGGGGACCGGCCTCGGGCACGGTCGTCACCAGGATCACCGCGCCCAGCGCGGCGCCGCCGGAGACGCCCATGACGCCCGGCTCGGCGAGCGGATTGCGGGTCACCGCCTGGACCAGCGTGCCGGCCAGGGCGAGGGCGGCGCCCGCGAGGAGGGCGGCCAGGACCCGCGGCACCCGGGTGTCGAGGACGAACGAGACGGCCCGTCCCGCCCTGCCCTGCGCCCAGTTCATGACGTCGCCGAGGAGCAGCACGGAATCGCCGAGCAGGACCGAGGCGACGGTCACCGCGATCAGCACCGCCACCAGCACCCCGGCCACCGCCAGGAAGACGGCCCGGCTGCGGATGCGCAGCCGGTCGGGTGCCGCGGCCGTACCGGTGTCCCGGCCCCTGGTCGCCAGCACCACCAGGAAGACGGCGCCGACCAGGCTCGTCACCACACCGGTGGGCACGGCCACCGCCACGTCGGCCGGCACCAGCGCGCGCAGGGCGACGTCCGAGCCGAGCACCAGCGCCGCACCGGTCAGCGCGGACCGCGTCACGTTCGCGCGCATCCGGGAGAAGCCGCGGTAGCGGCGCGCCAGCAGGCGTACGACGGCCGGGGCGCACAGCCCGACGAAGCCGATCGGCCCGGCGAGGGTGACGGCCGCGGCGGACAGCAGCGCGGCCAGGACGACGGTGGTCACCCGGGTGGCCCGCACCGGTACGCCCAGCCCCCGCGCGGCGTCGTCGCCGAGCGACAGCGCATCGACCCGGCGGGCGGCCGACAGCAGCCCCACCAGTCCGACGACGGCGAGCGGCAGCATCCACAGCACCCCGCCGAAACCGTTCTGCGCGATGCTGCCCTGATTCCAGGCGTACAGCCCTTCCGTCCGCTCGGGGAACAGCAGCAGCAGTCCCTCCGTGACGGAGGTGAGGCCGAGGGTCAGGGCGCTGCCCGCCAGCACCAGCCGTACGGTTCCGGCGCCCAGGCCGGACAGCCCGAGGACGACGGCCGCGGCCGCCAGGCCGCCGAGGAAGGCGACGCCGGAGGAGGCGAGCAGCGGCAGCGAGACACCGGTCGTGGCGACCAGCCCGAGCGAAAGGTACGAACCGGCGTTGACCGCGAGGGTGTCGGGCGCGGCGAGCACATTGCGGCTGACGGCCTGGAGGGCGGCGCCCGCCATGCCGAGCACCGCCCCGACGAGCAGCCCGGCGGCCACCCGCGGCAGCCGTGAGGCGACGACGACGGAGGCGTCCGCCGGGTCGGCCTGCCCGGTGAGCGCCTTCCACACCTCCGCCGCGCCGGCGCCGGAGGTGCCCTGTGCGACGTCGACGAGCGCGAGGGCGGCGATCAGCAGGACGAGCGCGGCCGTCACCACGGTCGCGCCGCCTCTCCGGGATGCCGCCGCCGTGGTGGGGGCGGGGGGAGCGGTGGTGGTGACGGCCATGATGTCTACGCGCGCCCCGTCATCACTTCTTCAGCGCGGCGACGACGGAGTCGACGTACGACTCCATCGACCCGGTGCCGCCGAACATCCACACACCGTCGGGCAGCCGGTGCACCTTGCCCGCCTTCACGAACGGCAGCGACTTCCACACCGCGTTGTCGGCGAGCGCCCCGGTGAACGGATTGCTGCTCTTGTCCTCGTCGCTGCCGATGTACGCGAACTCGACGTCACCGAGCTTGGTCAGCCCCTCGACGTCGGTCTTGCCGAGGCCGTAGCCCGGGTCGCCCTTCATCGTCCAGGGGTTCTTCAGCCCGAGCCGCTCGTTCACCGCGCCCACCAGGGAGCCGCTGGTGTACGGCCGGACGGACACCTGGCTGCCGGTCACATAGCCGTCGGCGAAGGCGAACTCCGTGCCCTTGCGCCCGGCCTTCTCCAGCTGCCGCCTGCCCTCCGCGAGCTTCGCCTCGAAGCCCTTCTTGAGCGTGCCGGCCCGCTCGGTGGTGCCGGTGGCCTTGGCGATCAAGTCCAGGTCCTCGGTCATCCGCCCGATCGGGTCGGCGGCGTCGGCGGCCTTCAGGTCCAGCACCGGGGCGATCTTCCGCAGCTGGGTGAGGGCGGCCTTGGGCAGGTCACTGGTGGCGACGATGAGGTCGGGCGCCAACGCGGCGACGGAGTCCATGCTCGGCTCGCCGCGCGTGCCGATGTCCTTCGGCTCGTTCTTCAGCGGTACGGCCTTGTCCCAGGACCTGTACCCCTTGACGTCGGCGACGCCGACCGGCGCGACACCCAGCGAGACCAGGTGTTCCACGACGTTCCACTCGGTACCGACGACCTTCTTGGCGGGCCCGTCCAGCTCCACCTTCGTACCGGAGGCGCCGGTGAGCGTGATGCGCCCGGCGGACTTGTCCGACCGGCCGGCGGCGGGCTCGGTCGTACCGCAGGCGCTCAGGGCGAGCGCGGCGGCGGTGGCCGCGGCGGCGGTGAGGAGGAGTCGTCTCATGAGGTGGCACTGAGCCTTTCACTGTGCGCGGCGCGCGCGTCCTGCTTGATGTCCTGGGTGGTGCTGTCCTGCGGACGGGCGTCCTGGGCCTTGCCGTCCTGCGTAGTGGTGTCCTGGGCCTTGCCGTCCCGCGTACGGGCGTCCGGCGCCTTGCCGTCCTGCGCCGGGTGGCCGTCCGACGCCCGTCGGGCGTGGTACCGGCCGAGTGCGCGGGTGCGCAGCCGCCCGGTCAGCGGGTCGGTGGAGACCTCGATGCGGATGCCGTACGTGTCCGTCAGCCGCTCCGGGGTGAGGACCTCCTCGGGGGTTCCGTCGGCGATCACCCGTCCCTTCCGGAGCAGTACGATACGGTCGGCCACGGCCGCCGCCTGGTCCAGGTCGTGCAGCACCACCCCGACGGCGATCCCGTGGTCGTCCGCCAAGTCCCGTACCAGGTCCAGCAGTTCCACCTGGTACCGCAGGTCGAGGTAGGTCGTCGGCTCGTCCAGCAGCAGGACGCCGGTCTCCTGCGCGAGGCAACCCGCGAGCCACACCCGTTGCAGCTGACCGCCGGAAAGGTGCTCGGCACCCCGCTCGGCCAGGTCGGTGATCCCGGTCATCCCGAGCGCCCGGTCCACCGCCGCGCGCCCGCCCGGGTCGGCCCGGCCCCAGCGCCCCCGGTACGGGTACCGCCCGAACTCGACGACATCCCGCACGGTCAGCCCGCTGGGCGTGGGCCGCCCCTGCGGCAGCAGCGCCACCCGCCGCGAGAACGCGCGGGGCGTCAGCGCGAAACCGTCCGTCCCGCCGTCGAGGGTCAGCCGCGCACGCCGCGCCGGCTGCAACCGCGCCATGGTCCGCAACAGCGTCGACTTCCCGCTGCCGTTCGGCCCGACCAGGACGGTCACCTGCCCGGGCGCGAGCTGGAGGGACGCCTCATGCACGACATCGACACCGTCGTACGCCACGGTGACATCCGTGGCGGCGAGAGTGTGGCCGCGGGGCTGCGCGGCTGCGGGGAGTTCTTCACCGACCTTCACGCGGCAAAGGTTAGCCTAACCTAACCCGTGGTCGATGTGGGGTGTTCGGGGGCGGGGGCGCAGAGCGTCAGGAGTGGTCCCGAAGTCGAGCTCGGAAAGGGGACTCGGCAGCGGAGCAAGCGCGGCTCAGAGCCGGTGGCTGATCGCCTTCTCCCGTATCAGCGTCTCCAGTTCGGTGTCCGACAGTGGGTGGAGGGAGTCCAGGAGGCGACGCAGTGCGGGTTCGTCGAGGGTCTGGCTGGTGATCTCGGCTTCCGCGTTTTGCAGGCGGCGGGTGAGGGTGACCGCGTGAGGGAAGTCGCGGACCGTGACCGTGTCGCCGTGCGCGCCCACCGTGCAGGATTCGCCCTTCTCGGCGGGTTCGGGACACCGGGGCGTCCGCGTGAGCGGCGGGCGTACCGTGAGGCTCGCGTACCCGGGCTTGTCCCCGGTGGGGCGGTAGTCGACGGTGAAGGAGGCGGGGCCGGCCTCGGCGCGGGAGATCTCCATGCCAGGCGGTGCGGCGCCCAGGTACAGCAGCTCCGGGTGCTCCCGGTACCGCGCGACCTCCTCCTCGTGCTGGTGCTGCCGCGCCTGCGCCGGGCCGATGAATCCCCCGTAGGCCACCCCGGCGGCCAGTGCGGCCAGGGCCCCCAGCCGCACCCACCGGTTCGGCACGAAGATCGCCGCCGCCACGGCGTACGGCACCCCCGTGAGCGCGATCCGGACGCCGGCGCTTCCCAGGCCGACGCCCTCGTTGTAGGCGGCCAGGCCGGCCAGGACGCCGAGCGTGCCGAGGACGAAGACCAGTACCGCCCAGCCCAGCCGCTGCCATGTGGAGCCGCACAGCGGCACCACGGTCCGCGCCGGTACGCCCGCCAGGGTCAGCAGGCCCAGCACCAGCGCCGCGCCCAACACGGCGACCGGCACCGTCGCACCGGTCCCGCCGTCCCAGGCCGACACCACCAGCCCGAAGCCGAACACCGGCACCACGGCCGCCATCAGCGCCCAGACCAGAAGAAGATGCAGGGCCGTCAGCGCCCGTCTGTCACCGCTCATGGCGCGAAGCCTGTCAGCCGGAGTCCCGGCACACCTGAGTACGCGCACTCAGAGCAGCCCTTTCCGCATGGCCGGCGGGGCCTCTGCGCGCGTACGGGAGGGGGCGGAAGGGGCTCGGCGCACGCCCGACAAAGGCGGTGCGGGGAATGTCGGGTGACCCGACCGGCGCCGCCGCACGATAGGGGCATGGACGACACGACCTTGGTATCCCGCTTCCTCCGCGACGGCTTCGTGAAGTTGGAGGGCGCCGTCGCGCCGCGCGTGGCCGCGGACTGCGCGCGTCTGCTGTGGCGGGAGACGGGCTGCGACCCGGACGATCCCGCGACGTGGACGCGGCCCGTGCACTGGGTGGCCGGCATGGCGCAGGGGCCGTTCGCCGCCGCTCCCAACTCCCCGGCCCTCCACCGCGCGTACGACCTGCTCGTCGGCGAGGGGCGCTGGGAGCCGCGCTATTCGCTGGGCACGTTCCCGTTGCGCTTCCCGCACGCGGAGGAGCCGGACGACGCGGGCTGGCACATCGAGGGGAGCTATCTGCCGGAGGGCGAGAGCTGGTACTTCACCAATCTGCGCTCCCGGGGCCGGGCGCTGCTGATGCTGTTCCTGTTCAGCGAGGTCGGTGAGGAGGATGCCCCGACCCGGATCCGGGTCGGCTCACACCTCGACGCGCCGAGGGTGCTGGAGCAGTACGGGGAGGGCGGGGCGAGCGGGCCGGCCCTCGCCCCCGATCTGGTGGCCGCGTCCGACCACCGGCCGCTCGCCCTCGCCACCGGGTCCCCGGGCGACGTCTTCCTGTGCCACCCGTTCCTGGTGCACGCGGCGCAACCGCACCACGGGGGGCGACCGCGCTTCATGGCCCAGCCACCGCTGCTGCCGGCCGCGCCGTACGAACTGGAACGGGCCGACGGCGCGTACTCACCCGTGGAAATCGCGATCCGCCGGGGCCTGGGGCAGGACACCCCGGTCACCGGCCTCCGCTGAGAAACGCCCGGCCTTCACCGCGAGAGATCAGCCGGGCGCGCATGACCGCGCGGCAGGGATGTACTAGAGTTATCTCGACATCGAGATATCTGCCGGGAGGCGTACCGCTGCCGCGCTAGTAAGGCTTGCCTAACTTAGCCTTACCTTAGCTGATCGGCAAGGATCTGTGACGGCAGGATTGCGGTGGTACGCGCGAATCATGCATTGAAGGAGACTGTCGTGTCGGCGAACAGCTTCGACGCCCGCAGCACGCTGCAGGTGGGCGACGAGTCGTACGAGATCTTCAGGCTGGACAAGGTCGAGGGCTCCGCCCGTCTGCCCTACAGCCTGAAGGTGCTGCTGGAGAACCTGCTCCGCACCGAGGACGGCGCGAACATCACCGCCGACCACATCCGTGCGCTGGGCGGCTGGGACTCCCAGGCGCAGCCGAGCCAGGAGATCCAGTTCACGCCGGCCCGCGTGATCATGCAGGACTTCACCGGTGTGCCGTGCGTCGTGGACCTCGCCACCATGCGTGAGGCCGTCAAGGAGCTGGGCGGCGACCCGGCGAAGATCAACCCGCTGGCCCCGGCCGAGCTGGTCATCGACCACTCCGTCATCGCCGACAAGTTCGGCACCGCCAACGCCTTCCAGCAGAACGTGGAGCTGGAGTACGGCCGCAACAAGGAGCGCTACCAGTTCCTGCGCTGGGGCCAGACCGCCTTCGACGAGTTCAAGGTCGTCCCGCCCGGCACCGGCATCGTCCACCAGGTCAACATCGAGCACCTGGCCCGTACGGTCATGACGCGCAACGGCCAGGCGTACCCCGACACCCTCGTCGGCACCGACTCGCACACCACCATGGTCAACGGCCTGGGCGTGCTGGGCTGGGGCGTCGGCGGCATCGAGGCCGAGGCCGCGATGCTGGGCCAGCCGGTCTCCATGCTCATCCCGCGCGTCGTCGGCTTCAAGCTGACCGGTGAGCTCAAGCCCGGCACCACCGCCACCGACCTGGTGCTGACCATCACCGAGATGCTGCGCAAGCACGGTGTCGTCGGCAAGTTCGTCGAGTTCTACGGCGAGGGCGTCGCCGCCACCTCGCTCGCCAACCGCGCCACCATCGGCAACATGTCGCCGGAGTTCGGCTCCACCGCCGCGATCTTCCCGATCGACGACGAGACGCTGAACTACCTGAAGCTGACCGGCCGCTCCGAGCAGCAGGTCGCCCTGGTCGAGGCGTACGCCAAGGAGCAGGGCCTGTGGCTGGACCCGGCCGCCGAGCCGGACTTCTCCGAGAAGCTGGAGCTGGACCTCTCCACGGTCGTCCCGTCGATCGCCGGTCCGAAGCGCCCGCAGGACCGCATCATCCTGGCCGAGGCCGCCCAGCAGTTCGCCCACGACGTGCGCAACTACGTCAGCGAGGCGGACCTCGACGAGGCGGGCAAGGAGTCCTTCCCGGCCTCCGACGCCCCCGCGGTCTCCAACGGCACGCCCACCAAGCCGACCCAGGTCACCGCCGCCGACGGTTCGGTGTTCGAAATCGACCACGGCGCCGTCACGGTCGCCGCGATCACCTCCTGCACCAACACCTCGAACCCCTACGTCATGGTCGCCGCCGCGCTGGTGGCCAAGAAGGCGGTCGAGAAGGGCCTGTCCCGCAAGCCGTGGGTCAAGACCACCCTCGCCCCCGGCTCGAAGGTCGTCACCGACTACTTCGACAAGGCGAACCTGACGCCCTACCTGGACAAGCTGGGCTTCAACCTGGTCGGCTACGGCTGCACCACCTGCATCGGCAACTCCGGTCCGCTGGACGAGGAGATCTCGAAGGCGATCAACGAGAACGACCTCGCGGTCACCTCGGTGCTCTCCGGCAACCGCAACTTCGAGGGCCGGATCAACCCCGACGTCAAGATGAACTACCTGGCGTCCCCGCCGCTGGTCGTCGCGTACGCCATCGCCGGCTCCATGAAGGTGGACATCACCACCGAGGCGCTCGGCACCGACCAGGACGGCAACCCGGTCTACCTCAAGGACATCTGGCCCTCCGAGGCCGAGGTCAACGACGTCGTGGCCAACGCCATCGGCGAGGACATGTTCTCCAAGTCGTACGAGGACGTCTTCGCGGGCGACGCGCAGTGGCAGGCGCTGCCGATCCCGACCGGCAACACCTTCGAGTGGGACCCGCAGTCCACCTACGTCCGCAAGCCCCCGTACTTCGAGGGCATGACGATGGAGACCACGCCGGTCTCCGACGTCCGGGGCGCCCGCGTCCTGGCCAAGCTGGGCGACTCGGTCACCACCGACCACATCTCCCCGGCCGGTGCGATCAAGGCCGACACCCCGGCCGGCCAGTACCTCACGGAGCACGGCGTCGAGCGCCGCGACTTCAACTCCTACGGCTCGCGCCGCGGTAACCACGAGGTCATGATCCGCGGCACGTTCGCCAACATCCGCCTGCGCAACCAGATCGCGCCGGGCACCGAGGGCGGCTTCACGCGTGACTTCACGCAGGAGGACGGCCCGGTCTCCTTCATCTACGACGCGTCGCAGAACTACCAGGCGGCCGGCATCCCGCTGGTCATCCTGGCCGGCAAGGAGTACGGCTCCGGCTCGTCCCGCGACTGGGCGGCCAAGGGCACCGCGCTGCTCGGCGTCAAGGCCGTCATCGCCGAGTCCTACGAGCGCATCCACCGCTCGAACCTGATCGGCATGGGCGTGCTGCCGCTCCAGTTCCCCGAGGGCGCCTCGGCGCAGTCCCTGGGCCTGACCGGCGAGGAGACCTTCGACATCACCGGTGTCACGGCCCTCAACGACGGCGGCATCCCGGAGACCGTCAAGGTCAAGGCAGGCGACGTCGAGTTCGACGCCAAGGTGCGCATCGACACCCCCGGCGAGGCGGACTACTACCGCAACGGCGGCATCATGCAGTACGTGCTGCGCTCGCTGATCCGTAAGTAACGGACGGGCCCGCTCCGCGAGGGCGGGCCGAGCGTGAGGGCCGCATCCCCGGTCGGGGGTGCGGCCCTTTTCCGTATACCCGTTTCCGTGTGCCCACGTCAGCGCTGTCGTGCCCGGACACAGCAGTGCGGCGCGGCCCCGCAGGGACGCGCCGCACCATCACCTCACCGGCCCGCGGACGACGGATGTCTCCCGGTCACCGGTGTCCCGAGGACTAGAACATCCAGCTGTAGATGTTGTAGCCGAACCCGATCTGCTTGCGCGGCTCGAAGGGAGCCGACGCGTTGCCGGTGCCCCGGTAGAGCCACAGCGTGCCGTCGGTGCCACGGGCGATCAGGTCCGCGCGGCCGTCCAGGTCCACGTCACCGGTGGAGACCAGGGCGTTGTACGCGTTCCAGCCCGCGCCGATCTTGACGCGCGGGGCGAACGGCGCCTTGTAGTCGCCGGTGCCCTGGTAGAGCCACAGCACGCCCGCGGAGTCCCGGGCCACGATGTCGGCCCGGCCGTCACCGGTCAGGTCGCCCTTGCCGGAGATCTGGGTGTAGGCGTTCCAGCCGCCGCCGACCTTGACCCGCGAGGAGACCTGGCCGTTCTCGTAGCCGAGGTAGGCCCACAGCACGCCCGAGTTGTCGCGGGCGATGATGTCGTACGCGCCGGCGCCGCCGATGTTGCCCGGCGACAGCACCTTGTTGTACATGTTCCAGCCGCCGCCGACCGTACGGTTCTCGGTCTGCGAGTTGAAGTACAGGTTGCCGGCGTTGTCCCAGGCCCACATGCCGTCGCGGTCGCCGTCGTCGTTGTTGTCGACCGGGGACGCGGCCTTGAACAGGTCCCAGTCGGACGTGACGAACATCCGGTCGTCGAGCCCGCCGTTGCCGTCCAGGACGTACTGGTACAGGAAGCCGGAGGAGCGCTCGATCCCGAAGAGACCGAACACGGGGGTGGCGCTCTGGGCGGCACGGGCCGTGGCGCGGGACTTGGCCCCGGCGCCGGCCTTCGGCGCCGCCTGCGCCAGCTTGCCGAGGTTCTTCACCGGAGCGGGGACCGGCGCCGGAGCGGCGGCCGACGCCGCGGAGGCACTGGTGCCGACCAGGGCGGCGGCGACCGCCGCGACAGCCAGACGCGACAGGGCGCGCCCACGCTTACGGCCGGGAAGTTTGGCCACGTAAATCTCCATTTGACAGGTGATGAGGCGTGACGCACCCCCATTGGGGTGCGTCACGTGATGATCAGGATCTTTGCACAAGGCCTTCACATGTCAACTGGTTTACGGATGGTCTGATCAATCGGCCCCAGGAACCGCCTGTTTCCGGCCGATCAGCTCGAACTCCGCCAACGTGGCCCGGTTTGCCGGGGTCAAACGGTAACGGGCGTAATCTCCGGGGGATTTCACGGTGAATACCCGGGTTTGTCGGTCCCAGCCGAAGGACTCGTCCGTCCGCCGGTGGACCGTCCGCCACGTCCCGCGGTGGTCCAGGCCCTCCAGCACCCAGGCAGCGGGTGCGTCGGCCTTCGCCGCCGAGGTGAGGGTGTACGAGGAGACCCGCGCCGCCGACGGGACGGTGACCGGGAGAGAAGTGAAGGACGCCGCGGTGTCCGACGTGTCGTCCAGCAGTGGGCTGCCGTCCGGCGCGGTCAGGTCGCCGTCCGGCGCCGGGATCCGGTCGTCGCGGGTGATGGACGACGGTGCCGCGTTCTCGCCCGTGCCCCAGGAGGACGGGCGCGGACCCATCGCGAATTCCAGTGTGCCGCCGCGGGCGAGCAGGGCGTGCGGCAGCGCGGTGGAATTCCACGGCTTTCCGTTGACCCGCAGCCCTTGTACATACACATTGCGCGCATTGTTGCGCGGCGCCTTCACGACCAGATCGCGTCCGTTCTCCAAATGGACGGTGGCCTTGGTGAACAGCGGCGAGCCCACCGCGTATTCGGGCGCGCCCATCACCAGCGGATAGAAACCGAGCGCGCTGAAGACGTACCACGCGGACATCTCGCCATTGTCCTCGTCGCCGGGATATCCCTGGCCGATCTCGCTGCCCAGGTAGAGGCGGGAGAGGACCTCGCGGACCTTCTCCTGCGTCTTCCAGGGCTGCCCGGCCGCGTCATAGGCGTACGCGATGTGGTGCGACGGCTGGTTGCTGTGCCCGTACATGCCCATCCGCGTGTCCCGCGCCTCGGTCATCTCGTGGATGACACCGCCGTACGAGCCGGCGAATTCCTTCGCGGCGGTTTCCGGGGTGGCGAAGTACGCGTCGAGCTTCTTCGCCAGGCCCGCCCGGCCGCCGTAGAGGTTGGCCAGGCCCCGGGTGTCCTGCGGTGCGGTGAAGGCGAAGGTCCAGGCGTTGGTCTCGGTGTAGTCGTGGCCCCAGACACGCGGATCGAACCGGTCCGGGGGCAGCCGCCAGTTACCGGCCGCGTCCCGGCCCTGGAAGAAACCCACCTTGGCGTCGAAGTGCTTGACGTAGTCGCGGGCGCGGTTGAGGAAGTAGGCGGACTCTTCCTTGTAGCGCGGCTTCTTCGTCTTCTCGTACAGCGCCTGTCCCATGCGGGCGATGCCGTAATCGTTGAGGTAACCCTCCAGTGCCCAGGACATGCCTTCCCTGGTGTCCGTGCTCGTATAACCGCGGAACGGCGAGGTGGCCATGCCCTTACGGCCGACACCGGGGCTGGGCGGGACGACGGTGGCGTTCTTCACCGCCGCTTCGTAGGCCGCGACGGCGTCGAATTGCACACCCTTCACATAGGCGTCGGCGAACGCCACGTCCGAACTCGTACCGGTCATCAGATCCGCGTAACCGGGGGAGGACCACCGGGAGATCCAGCCGCCGTCCTTGTACTGCTGGACGAAACCGTCGACCATCTTCCCCGCCTGCTCCGGCGTGAGCAGGGAATAGGCGGGCCAGGTGGTGCGGTAGGTGTCCCAGAAGCCGTTGTTGACGTAGACCTCGCCGTCGACGATCTTCGAGCCGGTGCGCGTCGGGGTGTCCGGGCCGGTCCGCGGCGAGAACGGACTCGCGTACCGGGTGCGTGCGCCCACCCGCTCGTGACCGGAGTTGGGGTAGAGGTAGAGCCGGTAGAGGCTGGAGTAGAGCGTGACGAGGCGGTCCCGGCTCGCGCCCTCGACCTCGATCCGGCCGAGGATGCCGTCCCACTGGGCCCGGGCGCGGTCCCGGACCCGCGCGAAGGACTCGCCCGCCGGAATCTCCCGCTCCAGGTTCGCGCGCGCCTGCTCGACGCCGATCAGGGAAGTCGCGATGCGCAGGGTGACCGTACGGTCCGCGCCGGGCCGCAGCTTCAGGTAGCCCGTGACGTCCGGGCCACCGCCGCCGCTCAGCCTGCCGCCCGCGGTGACCGGCGCGTCGAGCACGCCGTACACGAACAGCCGGGTGGCACCGACGGACAGGCTGCTGCGGACGTCCGAGAAGCCGGTGACGACACCCCGCTCGGCGTCCAGGGTGAGGCCGCCGTTGTTGTTGACGTTGTCGAAGATCAGGTTCGCGTCGTCGCCGGGGAAGGTGAAGCGCATCAGCGCCGCGTGGTCCGTCGGCGCGATGTCCGCCCTGAGACCGTTGTCGAAGGTCACGCCGTAGTGGTGCGGCTTCGCGGTCTCGTTGGCGTGGTGGAAGGGCAGGGCGCGGGCGGCCCGGCCGGCGTCCGGGGTGCCGGCGGCGGTGGACGGCATCACCTGGAAGGTCTGCCGGTCGCCCATCCAGGGGCTCGGCTCGTGACTGGCGGCGAACGCCTGGAGCGTGGGCAGGTTGGCGGCGTTGTTCCTGCGTGCGTACTCGTACAGCCAGTCGGTGGAGCCCGCGTTGGTCACCGGCGTCCAGAAGTTGAAGCCGTGCGGCACCGCGGTGGCCGGGAAGGTGTTGCCGCGCGAGAAGCTGCCGCTGGAGTGCGTACCGCGGGTGGTCGCCACGTAGTCGGAGAGGTGGGCGGGCGGCTGCTGCCGGGCCTCGGGGCCGAGCGTGATGTCGTCCACCCAGCCGCGGAAGGCCGGGGTGGTCCGCGGCGCGGCGGGGGAGTCGTACGCCACCAGGATGCGGTCGACGGTCTTGCCCGCGGCGACGGCCCCGATGCGCGACTGCCGGTGGTTCCACTGGTTGACGTAGAGCGTCTTGGCGGCGGCCTGGCCGCGCGGGGTGAGGGGGGCGCCGTTCTGGTCGGTGGCGCCCAGGTCGCTGAGGTACGTGCCGTCGGTGAACGCCAGGTCGAGCGCGACGTGGGTGGCCGGGTAGCCCAGGTCGGTGGCGGCCATCTCGGGGAAGACCTTGTACGACAGCGAGGTGGCGGCGGTGACGGGCAGGTCGACGTCGAAGACCTTGTTGTACGAGTGGCCGCGGCCGGCCGCGGTGTGGGTGCCCGCGTACCGCAGGGCCCGCAGCCCGCTGAAGCCGGCGTTCGTCTTCGCGGTGGGGGAGGCGGTGGGGCCGGAATCGGGGTGGCTGCTCATGCCGGCGCCCGGACCGCCGCCTTCCGGGCCCACTCCGGCGGCCTTCCCGGCGCCGTCCGGCCCGGTCTCGACGGTGTCCTGCCAGGCGGGCAGCGGATCACCGGCCTCGAAGGAGGAACTGAACCGCTGCGCTTCCGGGGGCTTTCCGGGCGGGGAGGCGACGGCGGGGGCGTGCGCCGTCAGGACGAGCAGGGCCGCCACCGCGAGCGCGACGGGACGGGCCGTGCCGGGCAGGGATCTGTGCCGGTGTCTGGGCCGCACGCGTACCTCTCAACGAAGGCGACATTTCCACGACGGTGACATCGTTGTCAGCTGCATAATGCAGAGATAAGTAAGGTGCGTGGGGCCTTTGTTGTCAAGGGAGGCCCCGCGGCCGGCGGCCAGAAGTTTCCGGCGGAAGCGACGCATACCGGCGAGGTCTCAACTCGGGAAAGATGGCGGCCCGAACTTGCTTACGATCTTGCCGAGTTGACGTGAAGTGGACTATACCTGTCGGCGTCCGAGCGACTGTGCGATCGACGTCGCGGACCCGGGGGGACCTGCGGAGCAGCACAAGAAGTCGGCCCCGCACATCTCTAGCGTGCCCGGTGCACATCCCGTACAACTCAGCTTCATCTGACCCGCGGTGCCGGGGTGGCTCCGGTACACCGCCTGAGTCCTGAAGAAGGCGAGGACTTGCGCATGGGATCCACCTCAGATTTCAGCCGCCGTGCCCTGATCAAGCGGGCCGCGGCGCTCGGAATCGTCACCGTACCGGCCATGAGCGCACTGTCCGCGTGTGCCAGTGGTGGCGGTGGTGGCGGCGAGAAGGCCGAGCAGGGGAAGAAGACCGCCAAGAATCCGCTGGCGGTCAATGACAGCGCCGCCCTGGACGTCGTCATCTTCGACGGCGGATTCGGCGACAAATACGCGAAGGACGCCCAGGCCGAATACATCGCCGCCTTCCCGAAGACCAAGGGCAAGGTCAAGCTCGCCTCCACCCAGAAGATCCAGTCCACCCTCCAGCCGCGTTTCAACGGCGGCAACCCGCCGGACCTGGTCGACAACTCCGGCGCCGAGCAGATGGACTTCGGCACCCTGGTCGCCAAGAACCAGCTCGCCGACCTCACCCCGCTGCTCGACGCCCCGTCGGTCGACGACCCGAACAAGAAGGTGCGCGACACCCTGCGCCCCGGTGTCGTCGAAATGGGGCAGTTCGGCGGCAAGGAAACCTGGATCTTGTACTACGCGTACACGGTCTACGGCGTCTGGTACTCCAAGACCAATCTGCAGAAGGTCGCCGACGCGGAATACCCGCAGACCTGGGACGAGATGCTCGCGGTGTGCGAGAAGGCGAAGAAGAAGGGCGTCGCCGGCTGGACGTACCCCGGCAAGTACCCGTACTACCTGCCCTTCAGCCTGTACCCCTTCATAGCCAAGATCGGCGGCCAGGAGGTGCTCCGCAGGATCGACAACCTGGAGCCGAACGCCTGGAAGGACCCGGCCGTCAAGGCCGCCTTCGACGCGTACTACGAGCTGTACAGGAAGGGGTACGTCCTCAAGGGCTCGCCGGGCCTGGACCACCTCCAGTCGGCCAAGGCCTGGGTCGAGGGCCGGGCCCTCTTCATACCCAACGGTTCGTGGGTCGAGAACGAGTCGGCCAAGCAGCTCGAAAAGAAGCCGGATTTCCAGCTTTCGGTCGGCGCTCCGTCGAGCCTTTCCGACTCGGACAAGCTGCCGTTCGGCACGATCTGGGCCTCCGGCGGTGAACCGTTCATCGTGCCCAAGCAGGCGAAGAACGCCCCCGGCGGCATGGAGATGCTGCGCATCATGCTCAGCAAGAAGTCCTCGCAGAACTTCGTCAAACAGGTTTCCTCGCTGACCTCGCTCGACGGGGGCACCGAGGGGCTGACGCTGCCCTCCGGCCTGAACTCGGCTGTGCAGGCCCTCCAGAAGGCCGGCCGGAACATCGTCAACCCGCGCTTGCAGGACTGGTACGTGGCGCTCCAGAAGGAGAAGATCGGCGTCGGCGCGCTGGGCGAGATGATGGCGGGCCGGATGACTCCCGACGAGGCGATCGCCAAGATCCAGAAGTACGCGGACGAGACGCGCGAGGACAGCAGCGTCAAGAAGTACAAGCGCTGACCGGTGCGTCGGACGCGTCACCAGCGGCGGCAGTGGTGCGGGCCGCGGGGAAAGAACGGGATCGGTAGTCATGCAGCACGGTAAATACCGTTTCATAGCGGGGTTCCTGGTCATCCCGCTGGCGATATACGCGGTCTTCGTGATATCGCCGTTCGTGCAGGCGATCTACTACTCCTTCACGGACTGGACCGGCCTGAGTTCGGACATGAAAATGGTCGGGTTCGACAACTACGCGCGTCTCTTCAAGGACAGTGTCTTCTGGGCCGCGGTGGGCAACAGCGTGATGCTGTTGCTGCTGCTGCCGGTGGTGACGCTCTCGCTCGGGCTCTTCTTCGCCTTCATGCTCAACGTCGGTGGCCGCCGCAGGAAGAAGGCGGTCATCGGCGGTGTGCGCGGCTCGGGCACGTACAAGATTCTCTATTTCTTTCCGCAGGTGCTGTCGGTCCCGATCGTCGCCCTGCTCTTCCAGTTCGCATACAACCCGGAGAGCGGCGCACTCAACGCGTTCCTCCAGGCGATCGGACTGGACAACGTGCAGCCCGACTGGCTGGGCGATCCGCAGCTCGCGCTCTGGTGCATCATGGGCGCGATGATCTGGGCCAATGTCGGCTTCTACGTCGTGCTCTTCTCGGCCGGCATGAGTTCCATACCGAAGGACTTCTACGAGGCCGCGCTGCTGGACGGCGCCAACCGCTTCAACACGTTCTTCCGGATCACCCTGCCGCTGCTCTGGGACACGGTGCAGACCGGCTGGATCTACATGGGCATTCTGGCGCTGGACGTGTCCGCCTTCGCCTTCGTCCAGATCATGAGTGTCGGACCGGGCGGCCCCGACTATTCCACCGAGGTCCTGCCGCTGTACGTCTATCAGAAGACCTTCCGCGACGGTCAGGCCGGTTACGCCACCTCGATCGGCGTCTCCCTGCTGATAGTGACCCTGATCTTCTCGGCCGTCGTCATGCGGCTGGGCCGGCGCGAGCGACTGGAGTTCTGATGAGCGTGCAGACCGAGCCACCGGCCGTGACGGGCCGAAGCGGCACGGGCGGCAAGGACGGGAGCGGCGAGGGCCGGGTCCTGAACGTCTTCTCCCACGGGGTCCTGGTCATCTGGGGCCTGCTGGTCACCATGCCGCTGCTGTGGGCGGTGGTCAGCTCCTTCAAGGACGACGGGGAGATCTTCGGCTCGCCCTGGGGCCTGCCGTCGGCGCTGCACTTCGACAACTGGTCCCGCGCCTGGGACAAGGCCAACATGGGCCAGTACTTCTTCAACTCGCTGATCGTGGTGGGCGGTTCGCTGATCGGCACGATGCTGCTGGGCGCGATGGCGGCGTACGTGCTGGCCCGGTTCGACTTCCCGGGCAACCGCTTCATCTACTTCCTGTTCGTGGGCGGGATGGGCTTCCCGGTCATCCTGGCGCTGGTCCCGCTGTTCTTCGTCATGAAGAACATGGCCCTGCTGGACACCTACCACGGCCTGATCCTGGTCTACATCGCGTACTCCCTGCCGTTCACCGTCTTCTTCCTCAGCGGGTTCTTCAAGACGCTGCCGACGTCGGTGGCGGAGGCCGCGCTCATCGACGGCGCGTCCCACACGCGTACGTTCTTCCAGGTCATGCTGCCGATGGCCAAGCCCGGCCTGATCAGCGTCGGCATCTTCAACTTCCTGGGGCAGTGGAACCAGTACCTGCTGCCGACGGTGCTGAACGTCGGTGACCCGGACAAGAAGGTGCTGACCCAGGGGCTGGTGGCGCTGGCGGTGAGCCAGGGGTACAAGGGCGACTGGTCGGGTCTGTTCGCGGGCCTGACCATCGCCATGCTGCCGGTGCTCGGCGCGTACATCATCTTCCAGCGGCAGGTGGTGGCGGGCCTGACGGCGGGCGCCCTGAAGTAGTTCCGCGACCGGTGCGCACGCCGTGCGCCGGTCGGTGTCCGCCGTACGCCACGGCCACCGCGGCCCCCGCCGTCCCGCGGGGGCCGCCGTGCTGCCCGCCGGGCGGCCGGTTTTGGCCACAGGGCCGGTGCACCCGGTCGAGGACTTGACGGAACCGGACCCTGGCACGTCAGCTTAGATTCACATGTTGGAGACAAGCCGGGTCCCGTCGGTGTGGCCCGGCCGGCGGCCGGTCGTCGTGCCGGACGCTACAGGCGGGAGTGGATGAGTCGATGGAGACTCCGGGTTCGCAGTCCTCGCTGCACCGGGCCAATCTGGAGCGGGTCGTACGCGCGGTGCGCATGGCGGGTTCGCTGACCCAGGCGGAGATCGCCCGGACCACGGGGCTGTCGGCGGCCACGGTCTCCAACATCGTGCGGGAACTGAAGGACGCCGGGACCGTCGAGGTCACACCGACCTCGGCGGGCGGCCGCCGGGCCCGCAGCGTCTCGCTCTCCGGTGACGCCGGGATCGTGGTGGGCGTCGACTTCGGCCACTCGCACCTGCGCGTCGCGGTCGGCAACCTCGCCCACCAGGTGCTCGCCGAGGAGACCGAGCCGATCGACGTGGACGCCTCCGCCGCGGAGGGCTTCGACCGGGCCGAGCGCCTGGTCAACCGGCTGATCGCGGCGACCGGCGTGGACGCCGGCAAGGTCATCGGCGTCGGCCTCGGCGTCCCGGGCCCCATCGACGTCGAGTCCGGCACGCTCGGCTCGACCGCGATCCTGCCCGGCTGGAGCGGCACGAACCCGAGCGAGGAGCTGGCCGGCCGGCTCGGCGTCGGCGTGTACGTCGACAACGACGCCAACCTCGGCGCGCTGGGCGAGCTGGTGTGGGGCGGCGGGCGCGGCGCCGCGGACCTCGCGTACATCAAGGTCGCCAGCGGCGTCGGCGCGGGCCTGGTCATCAGCGGGCAGATCTACCGCGGGCCGGGCGGCACGGCCGGCGAGATCGGGCACATCACGCTCGACGAATCCGGGCCGGTGTGCCGCTGCGGCAACCGCGGCTGCCTGGAGACCTTCACCGCCGCCCGGTACGTGCTCCCGCTGCTCCAGCCCGGTCACGGGCCCGACCTGACCATGGCCGACGTGGTCCGGCTGGCCCGGGAGGGCGACCCGGGGTGCCGCCGGGTGATCGCGGACGTGGGGCGGCACATCGGCAGCGGCGTGGCCAACCTGTGCAATCTGCTCAACCCGAGCCGGGTGGTGCTCGGCGGCGACCTCGCGGAGGCCGGGGAGCTGGTGCTGGGGCCGATCAGGGAGTCGGTGTCGCGGTACGCGATCCCCAGCGCCGCACGGCAGTTGAGCATCGTGCCCGGAACGCTCGGCGGCCGTGCCGAGGTGCTGGGCGCGCTCGCGCTCGTCCTGAGCGAGATGGGCGACTCGACGCTGCTGGACGGCACCCTGCCCTCCGACGGGGCCGTGCGGCCGGGTGCCCGGACCGCCCCGGACGTGCCCGCCGTCGCCGGTTCCCGGCCCGCCGACAGCACCGGCACCTCGGCCATCGCCTGACGTAGACACCGCTGAGTTCACACAGCTAACGCATGGCACCGTTGTCATCTCGTTAAGTATTTACTCCTTGACGGTCTGCGAGCGGCCGAGTTGACTTCCAGCCACCTCGGCCGCAACGACGCGGCCTCGTCAGGGAGGTTTCACCGTGAACACGCATCTGCGTCGTGCCGCCGTGGCCGTGGCCGCCGCCTCGATGGCCGCCGGACTCGCCGCCTGCGGCTCCGCCAAGGAGGCCGGCGGTGACTCGGACGCCAAGAAGGACACGAAGGGGCCGCTGACCATCGGCCTCATGCTGCCCGAGAACCAGACCGCACGGTACGAGCGGTTCGACAAGCCGCTGATCGAGAAGAAGATCCGCGAGCTGGCGGGCAAGGACACCGAGATCCTCTACGACAACGCCAAGCAGGACCCCTCCGTCCAGCAGCAGCAGGTCGACACGATGATCACCAAGAAGGTCGACGCGCTGATCCTGGACGCGGTGGACGCCAAGTCCATCGCCGCCTCCGTCAAGAAGGCGAACGACAAGGGCATACCCGTGGTGGCCTACGACCGGCTGGCCGAGGGCCCGATCAAGGCGTACACCTCCGTCGACAACGAGCGGGTCGGCAGGATTCAGGGCGAGTCGCTCCTGAAGGCGCTCGGCGACACCGTCGACAAGGGCGAGATCGTCATGATGAACGGGTCGGTCACCGACCCGAACGCCAAGATGTACAAGGACGGCGCGCACTCCGTGCTCGACGGCAAGGTCAAGATCGGCAAGGAGTACGACACCAAGGAGTGGAAGCCGGAGAACGCCAACGAGAACATGAAGGGCGCCATCTCCTCGCTCGGCAAGGACAGGATCATCGGCGTCTACTCCGCCAACGACGGCATGGCGGGCGGCATCATCACCGCCCTCAAGAGCGCCGGGTTCACCAAGCTGCCGCCGGTCACCGGCCAGGACGCGGAACTCTCCGCCGTCCAGCGCATCCTCCAGGGCGAGCAGTTCATGAGCGTCTACAAGCCGTACAAGCCGGAGGCCGACGCCGCCGCCTCGATGGCCGTCGCCCTCGCCCGGGGCGAGAAGCTGGACTCGATCGCCAAGTCCACCGTCGACAGCGCCACCGAGAAGAAGGTGCCGTCCGTCATCGTCACCCCCTTCGCGCTGACCAAGGCTGATATTTCCAAGTATGTCGGCCAAGAAGGCTTCTTCACCAAGGCCGAGATCTGCACCGCGAAGTTCCAGTCCGCCTGCGCCCAGGCCGGCCTGAAGTAAGCCCCGCCGTCCGCCCGGCCCCGCCGCCCGTCGGCCGGGGCCGGGACGGCGCATCCCCGCCGGTCAGGCGGCGAAGGAGATGATTCACGTGTCCGCTGCGCCCGTGCTGGCGTTGCGCGGGGTCTCCAAGCGGTTCGGTGCCGTACAGGCACTCACCGATGTCGAACTGGAGATCCACCCCGGCGAGGTCGTCGCCCTGGTCGGCGACAACGGCGCCGGCAAATCCACCCTCGTCAAGGCGATCGCCGGCGTGGGCCCCGCCGACGACGGCGTCATCGAGTGGGAGGGCCGGCCGGTCACCGTCGACCGGCCGCACACCGCCCAGGAACTGGGCATCGCGACCGTCTACCAGGACCTCGCGCTCTGCGACAACCTCGACGTCGTCGGCAACCTCTTCCTCGGCCGCGAGATCGTGCGGGCCGGAGTGCTGGACGAGGTCGAGATGGAACGCCGCTCCCGCGAGCTGCTCGCCACGCTCGCCATCCGCATCCCGAGCGTGCGCATCCCGATCGCCTCGCTCTCCGGCGGCCAGCGGCAGACCGTCGCCATCGCCCGCTCGCTGCTCGGCGAGCCCAAGGTGGTCATCCTGGACGAGCCCACCGCGGCACTCGGCGTCGAGCAGACCGCCCAGGTCCTCGACCTCGTGGAACGGCTGCGGGAGCGCGGCCTGGGCGTCATCCTCATCAGCCACAACATGGCCGACGTCAAGGCCGTCGCCGACCGGGTCGCGGTGCTGCGCCTGGGCCGCAACAACGGCACCTTCGAGGTCCGCAGCACCACCCAGGAAGAGATCATCTCCGCCATCACCGGCGCCACGGACAACGCCGTGACCCGCCGCAGGGCCCGCACCGCGGAGGCCAAGAAATGACCACCGACCTCTCCACGGCCGGCGACGAGCCGGTCGACGCCGCGCCCGCCGCCGAGGGCGCCGTGACCGCCGTGGACCCGCGGCTGCTCGTACGCCAGCAGGGCTTCAAGGGCTACCTCGACGAATTCCGCCGCAAGACGCGCAGCGGGGAACTGGGGTCCCTTCCGGTCATCGTCGGCCTCATCGTCATCGGCCTGGTCTTCCAGCTCCAGGACTCCGCGTTCCTCGGCGCCGAGAACCTCTCGAACCTGTTCGTGACGGCCGCCGGCACCGGGCTGATCGCCGTCGGCATCGTCTTCGTGCTGATCCTCGGCGAGATCGACCTGTCCGTCGGCTCGGTCAGCGGCCTGGCCGCCGCGGTCTTCGCCGTCCTCACCATCAACAACGGCGTGCCGGAGTGGCCGGCCCTGATCCTGGCCCTCCTGACGGGCACCGTGGCCGGCGCCCTGCACGGCTTCTTCTTCGCCCGCATCGGCGTGCCCGCCTTCGTCGTCACCCTCGCCGGGCTGCTCGGCTGGAACGGCCTGATGCTGCAGATCCTCGGGTCGAACGGCACCATCAACCTCGACGACAGCGGCCTGGTCGCCCACCTCACCAACTTCTACTTCAGCGACGTGGCCGCCGCGTACGGCCTGGCGACGGTCGCCGTCCTGGCCTACCTCGGCCTCTCCCTCCTCGACTCGCGCCGCCGCGAGGCCGCGGGCGTCCCGAGCAGGCCGCTGAGCGAGACGGTCCTGCGCACGGTGGTGCTCGCCGTCCCCGCGTACCTGGCCGCCTGGCTCCTGAACCAGTACAAGGGCCTGCCGCTCGCCGTGGTCATCTTCCTGGGCGTCGTCGTCGCCCTCGATTTCGTGCTGCGCCGCACTTCGTACGGGCGCAAGGTCTTCGCCCTCGGCGGCAGTGTCGAGGCGGCGCGGCGGGCGGGCATCAACGTCGCGTTCGTCCGTATCTCCGTCTTCTCCCTGGCCGGCACGATGGCCGCCGTCGGCGGCATGTTCCTGGCCTCCCAGATCAACGCCGCGAACCAGTCCTCCGGGGCCGGCAGCCTCCTGATGAACGCGATCGCCGCCGCGGTCATCGGCGGTACGAGCCTGTTCGGCGGCCGCGGCAAGACCTGGTCCGCCCTCCTGGGCGTCCTGGTCATCCAGTCCATCGCCTCCGGCATGGCCCTGCTGGGCATCGCCTCGGCCGTCCAGTACATGATCACCGGCGCCGTCCTCCTGGCGGCGGTCGTCATCGACTCGGTGTCGCGCAGGACGCAGAAGACGGCGGGGCGGGCGTAGGCGCGGCGCGCACGCGGTTCACCGTCGAAGCCCCGGGGGCCTGGTCCTGTCGGCCACGGCCCCCGGGGCTCGTGGGTGGCGCACCGCAGCGGCCCCGCGCCCTCCGCCGGACCGGCCGCCCGGGCCGCACACCCGTCACGTACGGCCGATTTCCGGCCGAAGAGCGCGCTCCCGAGCGACCGCAGAACCACAGAACCGCCATCCGCGTGACTTACATCGCACGGCCCGTTATCCGCCGCCGCAGGCGGAACATTAGACTCGGCAGATCGGCAAGCTCGACCAGCCAGAGCCAGCTACAACCAGGCGAATCTGTACGAATCGCTCGAACCAGCTCGACAGCAAGGAGGCACGGGTGGCGCTGCTGACCCGTATCAAGGGACCGCGCGATCTGGACCGGCTAGGGCCGGAGCAGCTGGAGCAGCTGGCGGGGGAGATCCGTACGTTCCTCGTCGACGCCGTCTCCAAGACCGGCGGGCACCTCGGCCCCAACCTCGGTGTGGTCGAGCTGACCATCGCCCTGCACCGGGTCTTCGACTCCCCGCGGGACAAGGTCCTCTTCGACACCGGCCACCAGTCCTACGTCCACAAGCTGCTCACCGGCCGCCAGGACTTCTCCCGGCTGCGGGCCAAGGGCGGCCTGTCCGGCTACCCGTCCCGTGCCGAGTCGCCGCACGACGTCATCGAGAACAGCCACGCCTCCACCGTCCTGGGCTGGGCCGACGGCCTCGCCAAGGCCAACCAGGTGCTGCGCAAAAACGATCATGTCGTGGCGGTCATCGGGGACGGCGCGCTGACCGGCGGCATGGCCTGGGAGGCGCTGAACAACATCGCCGACGCCCAGGACCGCCCGCTGGTGATCGTGGTCAACGACAACGAGCGGTCGTACGCGCCCACCATCGGCGGCCTGGCGAACCACCTGGCCACCCTGCGCACGACGGACGGCTACGAGCGCTTCCTGGCCCGTGGCAAGGACCTCCTGGAGCGCACCCCGGTCGTCGGCAAGCCGCTGTACGAGACGCTGCACGGCGCCAAGAAGGGCCTGAAGGACTTCATCGCGCCGCAGGGCATGTTCGAGGACCTGGGCCTGAAGTACGTCGGGCCGATCGACGGCCACGACATCGAGGCCCTGGAATCCGCCCTCCAGCGCGCCAAGCGCTTCGGCGGCCCGGTCATCGTGCACTGCCTGACCGAGAAGGGCCGCGGCTACAAGCCCGCCGAGCAGGACGAGGCCGACCGCTTCCACGGCATCGGCGTCATCCACCCGGACACCGGCCTGCCGGTGGCGTCCGGCGGCGCGAGCTGGACCTCCGTCTTCGGTGACGAGATGGTCGAGCTGGGCCGGGAGCGCGAGGACATCGTGGCGATCACGGCCGCGATGCTCCAGCCGGTGGGTTTGCAGAAGTTCGCGAAGGCCTTCCCGGACCGGGTCTACGACGTCGGCATCGCCGAGCAGCACGCGGCGGTCTCGGCGGCCGGTCTGGCCACCGGCGGCCTGCACCCGGTCTTCGCGGTGTACGCGACCTTCCTCAACCGCGCCTTCGACCAGGTCCTGATGGACGTCGCACTGCACAAGTGCGGTGTCACCTTCGTCCTGGACCGGGCCGGCGTCACCGGCGACGACGGCGCCTCGCACAACGGCATGTGGGACATGTCGCTGCTCCAGGTCGTGCCCGGCCTGCGCATCGCGGCGCCGCGCGACGCCGACCAGGTCCGCGCCCAGCTGCGCGAGGCCGTCGAGGTCGACGACGCGCCGACCGTGGTGCGCTACTCGAAGGGCAAGGTCGGCCCGGCGGTGGAGGCCGTGGGCCGGGTCGGCGGCATGGACGTGCTGCGCGAGCCCGCCGAGGGGACCGAGCGGCCCGACGTCCTGCTGGTCTCGGTGGGCGCGCTGGCGCCGATGTGCCTGGAGATCGCCGCCCTGCTCGACAAGCAGGGCATCTCGACGACGGTCGTGGACCCGCGCTGGGTCAAGCCGGTCGACGCGGCGCTGCCGGGGCTGGCCGACGCGCACCGCGTCGTGGTCACGGTCGAGGACAACAGCCGCTCGGGCGGTGTCGGCTCCGCCGTCGCGCAGGCGCTGCGCGACGCGGGCGTGGACGTACCGCTGCGCGACTTCGGCATCCCGGAGCGCTTCCTCGACCATGCCTCCCGCGCGGAGATCCTGGCCGAGATCGGGCTCACCGCGCCGGACATCGCCCGGCAGGTCACCGGCCTGGTCTCCAAGATCGACGGCCGGTACGAGGGCGCGGACCGGTCCGTGGACGCCGCGCGTTCCGTGGGCGCCGCGGACGACGCCGAGCGGGCCGAGGCCGCCCGCGACTGACGGGAGCGGCGGGAGGAGCCGACAGGAGGAACCGGTGCCGCCGGTTCCTCCTGCGGACGGTTCGCGAGCGGTCCGTGTCCGTACGCCGGGCGTATCAACACCGGCCGCTCAACAACTGCACCGCCGGCGCACCGAACGCGTCAGCGCCGCGCAAGCCCGCACAAACCCGACGCGTAACACTGCACAAACATCGCCGAACGGTCATACGATGGGCCGGTGGGCCACCCGAACGGGTGCTTTCACCGGCCCTTCGGCATATCCACCCGTCCGCACCATCGGGTGAATCCCCGCCGCGCGCAGGCCCGCCGCACCGTACTCGTCCCGATCATTGCGCAGACTCGGGCAGTTCACGAGTCGCGACGGTCGTCCAGGCGGAGGTTGGCCCATGAGCAGCACACAGCGGGGCACGGCACACGGACCGGAGCGCGGCGGCGCGGACCCCACCCGGGTGCGCCGCAGCGGCCTCTTCCGGACCAAGACGGTCGAGGAGTCGATCCGGGACACCGAAGAGCCGGAGCACGCGCTCAGGAAATCCCTCTCCGCCCTCGACCTGACCGTCTTCGGCGTCGGCGTCGTCATCGGCACCGGCATCTTCGTCCTCACCGGCAAGATCGCCAAGGAGACGGCGGGCCCGGCCGTCGCGCTCTCCTTCGTCGCCGCCGGCCTGGTCTGCGCGCTGGCCGCGCTCTGCTACGCGGAGTTCGCCTCGACCGTGCCGGTGGCCGGTTCGGCGTACACCTTCTCGTACGCCTCGCTGGGCGAGCTGCCCGCCTGGATCATCGGCTGGGACCTCGTGCTGGAGCTGGCGCTGGGCTGTGCGGTGGTGGCCGTCGGCTGGTCCGGCTACGTCCGCTCGCTGCTGGACACGGCCGGGGTCCACCTGCCGCAGGGGCTGTCCGGCACCCACGAGGGAACCTTCGGGTTCGACCTGCTCGCCTGCGTCCTGGTGCTGGTGCTGACGGCCGTCCTCGTCGCCGGCATGAAGCTGTCGTCCCGTGTGACCTCGGTGATCGTCGCCATCAAGGTCACCGTCGTGCTGCTCGTCATCATCGCGGGCGCGTTCTTCATCACCGGCGCCAACTACGAGCCGTTCATCCCGCCGAGCCGGGCCACCGAGGGCAGCGACGGCCTCGCGGCGCCGCTGTCCCAGCTGGCCTTCGGCTTCACCCCGGCCGACTTCGGCGTGATGGGCGTCTTCGCCGCCGCGGCGGTCGTCTTCTTCGCCTTCATCGGCTTCGACATCGTGGCCACCGCGGCCGAGGAGACCCGCCTGCCGCAGCGGGACGTGCCGCGCGGCATCCTGGGCTCGCTCGCCATCTGCACGGTGCTGTACGTCGCCGTGTCGGTCGTCGTCACCGGCATGCAGAAGTACAGCGAGCTGTCCACGGACGCCCCGCTCGCCGACGCCTTCAAGTCCGTCGGGCACCCGTTCTGGGCCGGACTGATCAGCTTCGGCGCGGCCGTCGGGCTGACCTCGGTCTGCATGATCCTGCTGCTCGGCCAGAGCCGGGTCTTCTTCGCGATGAGCCGCGACGGCCTGCTGCCGAGGGTCTTCTCGCAGGTCCACCCGCGCTTCGGCACCCCGTACCGGTCGACCGTCGCGCTCGGTGCGGTGGTCGCCGTCGTCGCCGGTTTCACCTCGATCGACGAACTCGCCGAACTGGTCAACATCGGCACCCTGTTCGCGTTCGTCGTGGTCGCGATCGGCGTGGTCATCCTGCGCCGCTCCCGCCCGGACCTGCCCCGTTCCTTCCGCACTCCGCTGGTCCCGCTCGTGCCCGCGCTGTCGGTGCTCGCCTCGCTGTGGCTGATGCTCAACCTGCCGGCGGAGACCTGGCTGCGGTTCGGCGTCTGGATGCTCGTCGGCTTCGTCATCTACTTCGCCTACGGGCGGTCGCGCAGCCGGATGAACACGCGGGGCACGGGGGAGGGTCCTGCCGCCGCCGGCGGTTCCGGGGACCCGGCCGAGGGGCGTGAGGCGGGCGCCTGAACTGGGCGCGGGAGACGGGCGCGCGAGCCGGGTGCGCGACGGAACGGAGGCGCCGGGCGGAGTGCCGGTCGTCCGCCGCGCCTGCGCCGGACCGGGGTGCCGGTCACCCGCCGCGCCCCCGCCACACCGACCGTGGCCCGGCCACCCGTGCCCCCAGCCGCGTCACACGCTCCCGTAGCCCGCGGTCGGCGGTGACGACCACGCAGTCCGGGCCCCGGTCCGCGTCCCGTACCAGCTCCACGATCCGGTCGTCGCCGCTGCCGTCCGCCGCGACGACCTCCACCCCGGGCACCGACGCCACACCGCGGGCCGCGCCCTCCACCACGAGTACCAGCCGGACGGGCGGCTCGGCGCAGCCGGGCAGCCCGTCCGGCGCGGGACCGGCCAGCGCGTCCCGCAGCCGTTCGGCCGCCGCGTGGCGGTCCCGCCACCAGCCGTCCGGCACCGAGCCGACCACATTGGCCGCGTCCACGACCACCAGAGTGCTCATGGCCCCAGCGTGGCACGCGGAAAACCCCGTCGCGCCGGCCCGGCCGCCGCCCGTAGGCTGCCCGGATGCCCTCGGATTCCGTACACCGTTCCGCCCGCGTCCTGCTGCTCGGCGAGGACGACGGCCTGCTGCTCTTCCGCGGTTACCTGGACCCCGCCCGCCCCGGGGCCGGGCACTGCTGGTTCACGCCCGGTGGCAGCGTCCACCCGGGGGAGTCGCTGCGCGCGGCGGCGGCGCGGGAGCTGGCGGAGGAGACCGGGCTGCGGGTGGCGCCCGAGGCGCTCGGGCCGCTGGTGGCCCGTACCTCCGGGTACGCCGAACTGCCCTGGTCGAGCGGCATGTTCGAGGACGTGTTCTTTCTGCACCGCGTCGTCCCGTACGAGGTCGGCACCGACGGCTTCCGGGAGCACGAGCGCGCCTCCATCACCGGGCACCGCTGGTGGCCGCTGGACGAGCTGGCGGCGACCGCGGAGACGGTCTTCCCGTACGGGCTGTCGCCGCTGCTCGCGGACGTACGGGCCGGCCGGACGCCGTCCGAACCCGTCCGACTGCCCTGGCACCACTGAGGCCGGCCCGGCTGCACCGGACACACACCGCTGCCCCGGACACCACTGGAAACAGCGGTGTCCGGGGCAGCCGGCGTGGTCTCAGGCGGGCGCGAAGCCTCAGGCAGGTACGCTCGCCACGCCCGGGGCCAGGAACTTCTTGCCGTTGACGCGCTCGGAGACGCCCTCGCGGTCCAGGTACGGCGTGATGCCGCCCAGGTGGAAGGGCCAGCCGGCGCCGGTGATCAGGCACAGGTCGATGTCCTGCGCCTCGGCGACCACGCCCTCGTCCAGCATCAGGCCGATCTCCTGCGCCACCGCGTCCAGGACCCGGTCGCGGACCTGCTCCTCGGTCAGGACCGTGTCGCCCTGCTTGAGGAGGGCGGCGACCTCCGGGTCCAGCTCCGGCTTGCCGGAGTCGTACACGTAGAAGCCGCGCTTGCCGGCCTTGACCACGGCGGCCAGGTTCGGCGAGACGGTGAAGCGGTCCGGGAAGGCGCCGTGCAGCGTCTCGGAGACGTGCAGACCGATCGCCGGGCCGACCAGCTCCAGCAGCACCAGCGGCGACATCGGCAGACCGAGCGGCTCGACGGCCTTCTCGGCGGTGGCCACCGGGGTGCCCTCGTCGATGACGTTCTGGATCTCGCCCATGAAGCGGGTCAGGATGCGGTTGACCACGAACGCCGGGGCGTCCTTGACCAGCACGGCCGTCTTCTTCAGCGACTTGGCGACGGAGAAGGCGGTGGCCAGCGACGCGTCGTCGGTCTTCTCGGCGCGCACGATCTCCAGCAGCGGCAGGATCGCGACCGGGTTGAAGAAGTGGAAGCCCACGACCCGCTCGGGGTGCTTGAGCCTGGACGCCATCTCGGTGACCGAGAGCGACGAGGTGTTCGTGGCGAGCACGGCGTGCTCCGGCACGACCGCCTCGACCTCCGCGAACACCTGCTGCTTGACGCCCATCTCCTCGAAGACGGCCTCGATGACGAAGTCCGCGTCGCCGAAGGCGGCGGCCTTGTCGAGGTGACCGCTGACCAGGCCCTTGAGGCGGTTGGCCTTGTCCTGGTTGACGCGGCCCTTCAGGAGCAGCTTGTCGATCTCGTCGTGGACGTACTTCACGCCCTTGTCGATGCGCTCCTGGTCGATGTCGGTGAGCACCACCGGCACCTCCAGGCGGCGCGCGAACAGCAGCGCCAGCTGCGAGGCCATCAGGCCCGCGCCGACCACGCCGACCTTGGTGACCGGGCGCGCGAGCGACTTGTCCGGCGCACCGGCCGGACGCTTGGCGCGCTTCTGCACCAGGTTGAAGGAGTAGATGCCGCTGCGCAGCTCGCCGCCCATGATCAGGTCCGCGAGGGCCTGGTCCTCGGCGTCGAAGCCCTGGCGCAGATCGCCGTTCTTGGCGGCGGCGATGATGTCCAGCGCGCGGTACGCGGCCGGGGCGGCGCCGTGCACCTTGCCGTCCGCGATGGACTTGCCGCGCTGCACGGCCTGGTCCCACGCCTCACCGCGGTCGACCTCGGTCCGTACGACCTCGGTGTCGCCCTTGAGGACCGAGGCGGTCCACAGCAGCGACTGCTCCAGGAAGTCCGCGCCCTCGAAGATCGCGTCGGCGATGCCGAGGTCGTAGACCTGCTGGCCCTTGAGCTGCTTGTTCTGGTTGAGCGAGTTCTCGATGATCACCGAGACCGCGCGGTCGGCGCCGATCAGGTTCGGCAGCAGGACGCAGCCGCCCCAGCCGGGCACCAGGCCGAGGAAGACCTCGGGCAGCGAGAAGGCGGGCAGCGCCTTGGAGACGGTGCGGTACGTGCAGTGCAGACCGACCTCGACGCCGCCGCCCATCGCGGCGCCGTTGTAGTACGCGAAGGTCGGCACGGCCAGGCCGGACAGCCGCTTGAAGACGTCGTGGCCGCCCTTGCCGATGGCCAGCGCGTCCTCGCGGCGCTTGAGCAGCTCGACGCCCTTGAGGTCGGCGCCGACGGCGAAGATGAACGGCTTGCCGGTGATGCCGACGCCGGTGATCTTGCCGTCCGCGGCCTCCGCCTCGACCTGGTCGATCGCGGCGTCCAGGTTCGCCAGCGACTGCGGGCCGAAGGTGGTCGGCTTGGTGTGGTCCAGGCCGTTGTCCAGCGTGATCAGCGCGAAGGTGCCGGCGCCCGGCAGCTCCAGGTGCCGTACGTGCGCCTGCGTGACGACCTCGTCCGGGAACAGCTCGGCCGCACCCTTCAGCAGTTCTGTCGTGGTGCTCACTTGCCTGCCCCCTCGAAGTGCGGGTTCTCCCAGATGACCGTGCCGCCCATGCCGAAGCCGACGCACATGGTGGTGATGCCGTAGCGGACGTGCGGCTGCTCCTCGAACTGCCGCGCGAGCTGCGTCATCAGACGCACGCCGGAGGAGGCGAGCGGGTGGCCGAAGGCGATGGCGCCGCCGTACTGGTTGACGCGCGGGTCGTCGTCCGCGATGCCGTAGTGGTCGAGCAGCGACAGCACCTGGACGGCGAACGCCTCGTTGATCTCGAACAGGCCGATGTCGTCGATCGTCAGACCGGCCTTGGCCAGGGCCTTCTCGGTCGCCGGGACCGGGCCGATGCCCATCACCTCGGGCTCCACGCCCGCGAAGGCGTAGTCCACCAGGCGCATCTTGACCGGCAGGCCCAGCTCGCGGGCCACGTCCTCGGCGGCGATCAGCGAGGCGGTGGCGCCGTCGTTCAGCCCCGCCGCGTTGCCCGCGGTGACGCGGCCGTGCGGGCGGAACGGGGTCTTGAGGTTCGCGAGGTTCTCCAGCGTGGTGCCCGGCCGCATCGGCTCGTCGGCGGTCGCCAGGCCCCAGCCGGTCTCACCGGCCTCCGCGTTGGTGCGGCGCACCGAGATCGGTACGAGGTCGGCCTGGATCTTGCCGTCGGCGTACGCCTTGGCGGCCTTCTCCTGGCTGCGTACCGCGTACTCGTCGGCGCGCCGCTTGGTGAGGTGGGGGAGGCGGTCGTGGAGGTTCTCCGCCGTCATGCCCATGAAGAGGGCGGACTGGTCGACCAGCTTCTCGCTGACGAACCGGGGGTTGGGGTCGACGCCCTCGCCCATGGGGTGGCGGCCCATGTGCTCGACGCCACCGGCCACGGCGATGTCGTACGCACCGAAGGAGACGCCGCCGGCGATGCTCGTCACGGCGGTCATCGCGCCGGCGCACATCCGGTCGATCGAGAAGCCGGGGACGGACTGGGGGAGGCCGGCGAGGATGCCGGCGGTACGGCCCAGGGTCAGGCCCTGGTCGCCGATCTGGGTCGTCGCGGCGAGGGCGACCTCGTCGATCCGGGCGGGGTCGAGGTCCGGGTTGCGGCGCAGCAGCTCCCGGATGCACTTGACGACCAGGTCGTCGGCGCGGGTCTCGTGGTAGATGCCCTTCGGGCCCGCCTTGCCGAACGGGGTGCGGACGCCGTCGACGAAGACGACGTCCCTAGCGGTACGAGGCACGTTGGCTCTCCTCCAGGTGCGGGATGGCACTGCTGCGGGCGCGCCCTCGGGCGCGTCACGGGTCTCATGCTACTTGCGGGTAACCAGGCTGCACAGCCCCTCCGGGGGAAGCGGTGAAGGTCACAAGGGGTGTGTCGCCGGCTATGCCGTCCGGTCGTCCTGCGGGCGGGCGCCGGAACGTCCCCGAGCCCGGCCGCCGGGCGGCTTTCCCTCCGTCGTGGCCGGGAATCCGCCCGCTGCGCGTGCAGGGGGCCGAGGCCGGGCACCCGGGGTGGTGATGTCGGCCGGATGCGCGGTGATGGGGGGTTTGTGGCGCATTGCGGTCTTATGGTGCAACTGTCGATACGGATAGGAGCGCAAGCATGACCAAGCGTGTTCGGGCTGTCGGTGCCGTGTGTGCCGCCGCCTTGGCCGGGGGGCTGTTGGCGGGGTGCGGGGACGATGACGGCGGAGGTGGGGGCGGGGCGTCGAAGTCGGCCTCGCCTTCGGCTTCGGCTGCTTCGCCGTCGGCCGGGGAGTCTTCCGCCACCCCGGGGCAGATGACCGAGGATCAGCGGTCGCGGAAGGCGCTGGTTCCGGAGGCGAAGACCTCGTACGACCAGGCGCTCAAGGCCGCCACGGGGGCCGTGGCGGACTCGAAGCCGGTGGCGGTGGAGCTGAAGCGGGGGGCCGGCGGGAAGCCCGAGTGGCACACGAAGGTGGCGACGTCGGACGGCACGGAAAGCACCGTGCGGGTCGACGCGGTGTCCGGGAAGGCGGACCAGCCGCGGACCAAGAAGGAGGACGGCGACGACAAGAAGGAGCTGGCCGACCGGCTCCAGCGGGCCACCGTCACACCGCAGCAGGCCGCGGCCACGGCGACCGGCCGGAAGAGCGGCACGGTCACCGCGGTGGAACTGGACACCAACGACCAGAAGAAGGAGATCTGGTCGGTGGACGTGGTGACCAGGAACGACTGGAACAAGACCACGTTCGACGTGGACGCGGCGAACCGGAAGATCCTGCGCGAGCACGTCGACCGGGACTGAGCCGGCGGGGGCGGGCCGGGGTCGCCGGGCCGCCCCCGGGGGATCAGGCGCCGGTCGAGGTCAGGGCCGCGGTGAGCAGGGGGGCCACCTGTTCGATCTGCCAGGGGCGGGCGCCGTGGCCGGCCAGGACGGCCGCGACCGCCTCCTCGGTCGGTTCGGCGGGCGGCTCCCAGCACAGGCGCCGTACGGTGTCGGGCGTGATCAGGTTCTCCTGCGGGAGGTTCAGTTCCTCGGCCAGGGCGGTCACCGCGCTACGGGCCGCGGCCAGCCGGGCTGCCGCCGCCGGGTCCTTGTCGGCCCACGAACGGGGCGGCGGCGGACCGTTCAGCGGCTGGCCGGGCTGCGGCAGCTCGTTGTCCGGCAGGGCGCGGGCGCGGTCCACGGCGGCCTGCCACTGTTCGAGCTGGCGGCGGCCCATGCGGTGCCCGAAGCCGCTGAGGGCGGCGAGCGCGTGGGTGTTGGGGGGCAGGTTCAGGGCCGCCTCGATGATGGCGGCGTCGCCCAGCACCTTGCCCGGGGAGATGTCGCGGCGCTGTGCGACCTGGTCGCGGGTGGTCCACAGCTCCCGTACGACGGCCATCTGCCGGCGGCGGCGGACCTTGTGCATGCCGGACGTGCGGCGCCAGGGGTCCTTGCGGGGCGGTGCCGGGGGAGCGGCGGCGATGGCCGCGAACTCCTGGCGGGCCCATTCGAGCTTGCCCTGCCGTTCCAGTTCTTCTTCCAGGGCGTCGCGCAGGTCCACCAGCAGCTCGACGTCGAGCGCGGCGTAGCGCAGCCAGGGCTCCGGCAGGGGGCGGGTGGACCAGTCCACCGCCGAGTGGCCCTTCTCCAGGGCGTAGCCGAGGACGTTCTCCACCATGGCGCCGAGGCCGACGCGGGCGAATCCGGCGAGGCGGCCGGCCAGCTCGGTGTCGAAGAGCCGGGACGGGATCATGCCTATGTCGCGCAGGCACGGCAGGTCCTGGGTGGCGGCGTGCAGCACCCACTCCGCGTCGGATACGGCCTCGCCCAGCGCCGAGAGGTCGGGACAGCCGACCGGGTCGATCAGTACGCTGCCGGCGCCTTCGCGACGCAGCTGCACCAGGTAGGCGCGCTGGCCGTAGCGGTAGCCGGAGGCCCGCTCGGCGTCCACCGCGACCGGGCCGGTACCGGCCGCGAAGGCCGCCACGACTTCGGCAAGTTCGGTGGCGGTCGCCGTCACGGCGGGGGTGCCCTCGCGCGGTTCCAGCAGGGGGACCGGCGCCGGGCGGGTGTCCGGAGGGGAGTCTCCGGAGGTTCGCAGTGTCGAGTCTTCTGCGGTCTTTTGGGCGTCGGTCACCAGTCAAGGGTATCTGTGTATGCACTGCGCCCGCCGAGGGAACGTTCCCTCGGCGGGCGGGACGGCGGTGTTCGGGGGGACGGGGGTCAGTGGATGATGCCGGTGCGCAGGGCGACGGCGACCATGCCGGCCCGGTCGCCGGTGCCCAGCTTGCGGGCGATGCGGGCCAGGTGGCTCTTGACGGTGAGCGCCGACAGGCCCATCGAGACGCCGATGGCCTTGTTGGACTGGCCCTCCGCAACCAGCCGCAGTACCTCGACCTCGCGTCCGGACAGTTCGCGGTAGCCGCCCGGATGGCCGGGGGCGCCCGGGGGGCGGCGGTGCATGCGGGCCGCGTTGGCGCCGATGGGCGCGGCGCCGGGGCGGCCCGGCAGGCCGAGGTTGGTGCGGGTGCCGGTGACGACGTAGCCCTTGACGCCGCCGGCCAGGGCGTTGCGTACGGCGCCGATGTCGTCGGCCGCGGACAGGGCGAGGCCGTTGGGCCACCCCGCCGCCCGGGTCTCGGACAGCAGGGTCAGGCCGGAGCCGTCGGGCAGGTGGACGTCGGCAACGCAGATGTCGCGCGGGCTGCCGACGCGGGGACGGGCCTCCGCGATGGACGACGCCTCGATCACGTCCCGCACCCCGAGCGCCCACAGGTGGCGGGTGACGGTGGAGCGGACGCGAGGGTCGGCCACGACGACCATGGCCGTCGGCTTGTTCGGGCGGTAGGCGACCAGGCTCGAAGGTTGTTCGAGGAGAACTGACACCGGGCCTCCTGGGGGAGTGGCGGGACGGGAGCCGACATTTGGGGCGAGTCGGATTGCTCCGTCTTTGAAGGGTCACTGACCTCTTCGGCATCAAACCGGCCCGACTTTAGAGTTTGCTCCCAACTTAGTTAGGTTCATTTCGGGCAAATCGGCCGCTTGATCGACTTTGGGGTGATCCGGCGGCGGGCGGTTGCCGGGAGAGCGTTCGAGCGTCGCGGAGCGGGCCGGTGCCCGGCGTCCCGTCGGACGGCGCGACGGGTGGCGCGGTCCCGCGCCGGTGGGTGCGTGATCACGCCGGGCGGTGCACCCGCGCGTCGTCCGGCGCCGCCGTACGCCGGCGGGCGCGTCGGCACGCCGGAGGGCATACGGGGCCGCGCGCTCCCCGGCGCACCCGTGCGCGGGGCGCGTCAGCGCGCCTGGGGTCCCCGGCGCTGCGGGAGGGGCACCACCCCGCCGCGCGGCGACGGCTCGGGCGCGGCCGGCGGCAGCCCCGCCACCTGGCACAGCAGGTCGCACCACGCCGACAGGTGGGCCGCGACGTCCGGCACCCCGCCCTGCCCCTCCTCCGGGGTCCACGAGGCGCGCATCTCGATCTGGGTCGCCGGCGCCCGCTCCGCCAGGCTGCCGAAGGAGTGCGAGCTGGCCCGTGTCACCGTGCCGCCGATCTCCCCGTACCGCACGCCGCGGGCGTCCAGCGCCCCCGTCAGCCAGGACCAGGAGACCTCGGGGAGGAGGGGGTCGGCCCCCATCTCCGGCTCCAGCTCGGCGCGGGCCAGCGTCACCACCCGGAAGGTGCCCTGCCACGCCTCGTGCCCGGCGGGGTCGTGCAGCAGCACCAGTCTCCCGTCGGCCAGGTCCGCGTCCTCCCCCTCCGGCCCGGCGCCCGGTTCGACGACCGTCGCCTCCAGCGCGTACGCGTGCGGCGCGAGGCGTTTGGGCGCGGGTGTCGGCTCGATCTCGATCTCGGGGCGCAGCCGTGCCGTGCGGAGCGCCTCGATCGCCTGACGGAAGGGGATCGGGACGTTGTCCGCGCTGTCCGCGAGGTGTTCGTGAGCCGCAGCCATGCCCGGAAGATTAGGCGGAAGGAGCCGCTCATTGAGGGAGGACACCCGGTGCGCGCGTCGCCCATTCGGAGGCGCCTGCGCGCGCGTGCGAAGATTCGGTGTGTGAGTGCCAATCGCCCGACGGGCCAGCAGCAGACCGGTACGTACGACTCGGCCTTCCTCAAGGCCTGCCGCCGGGAGCCGGTGCCGCACACGCCCGTGTGGTTCATGCGCCAGGCCGGGCGCTCGCTGCCCGAGTACCGCAAGGTCCGCGAGGGCACCGCGATGCTGGAATCCTGCATGATGCCGGAGCTGGTCACCGAGATCACCCTCCAGCCGGTGCGTCGGCACGGCGTGGACGCGGCGATCTACTTCAGCGACATCGTCGTCCCGCTGAAGGCCATCGGCATCGACCTGGACATCAAGCCGGGTGTCGGCCCGGTCGTCGAGCAGCCGGTCCGGACCCGCGCGGACCTGGAGCGGCTGCGCCCGCTGACGCCCGACGACGTCCCGTACGTGACCGAGGCCGTGCGGATGCTCGTCGGCGAGCTGGGCACCACCCCCCTCATCGGCTTCGCCGGCGCGCCCTTCACCCTCGCCAGCTACCTCGTCGAGGGCGGCCCGTCCCGCAACCACGAGCACACCAAGGCGATGATGTACGGCGACCCGCAGCTGTGGGCCGACCTGCTGGACCGCCTGGCCGTGATCACCTCGGCGTTCCTGAAGGTGCAGATCGACGCGGGCGCGAGCGCCGTGCAGCTCTTCGACTCCTGGGTCGGCGCGCTGGCCCCCGCCGACTACCGCCGCTCCGTGCTGCCCGCCTCCGCCAAGGTCTTCGAGGCGGTGTCCGGGTACGGCGTGCCGCGTATCCACTTCGGCGTCGGCACCGGTGAGCTGCTGGGCCTGATGGGCGAGGCGGGCGCGGACGTCGTCGGCGTGGACTGGCGCGTCCCGCTGGACGAGGCGGCCGGCCGCGTCGGCGCCGGCAAGGCGCTCCAGGGCAACATCGACCCGGCGGTGCTGTTCGCGCCGCGCGAGGCGGTCGAGGCCAAGGCCCGCGAGGTGCTGGACGCCGCCGCCGGCCTGGAGGGCCACGTCTTCAACCTGGGCCACGGCGTCCTGCCGAACACCGACCCGGCCGCGCTGACCCGCCTCGTCGAGTACGTCCACGAGCAGACGGCACGCTGAGCGCGCGGGCGGGCCGCCGGACGGCCGGCGGCCCGCCGGTCGCTCAGTCGCCCGCCTCCCGCACCGCGGCCGCCGCCTTGCGCGCCGCGACCAGGACCGGGTCCCACACGGGGGAGAACGGCGGCGCGTAACCGAGGTCGAGGGCCGTCATCTCCTCGACCGTCAGCCGCGCGGTGAGCGCCACCGCCGCCACGTCCACCCGCTTGCCGGCGCCTTCCCGGCCGACGATCTGGACACCGAGGAGGCGGCCGGTGCGCCGCTCGGCCATCATCTTCACGCGCATCGGGCGGGCGCCCGGGTAGTAGCCGGCGCGGCTGGTCGATTCGATCGTCACGGTCACGTACTTCAGGCCGACCGACTTCGCCTGTTCCTCCAGGAGGCCGGTCCGGGCGATCTCCAGGTCGCAGACCTTGGAGACGGCGGTGCCGACGACGCCGGGGAAGGTCGCGTAGTCGCCGGCCACGTTCGAGCCGATGATCTGGCCGTGCTTGTTGGCGTGGGTGCCCAGCGCGATGTGCCGGGTCCGGCCCAGGACCAGGTCCAGCACCTCCACGCAGTCCCCGCCGGCCCACACGGTGTCGTGCCCGCGCACCCGCATCGACAGGTCGGTGAGCAGCCCGCCGGTGTCGCCGAGCGGCAGGCCGGCCTGTTCGGCGAGGGTGGTCTCCGGCCGTACGCCCAGGCCCAGCACGACCACGTCGGCCGGGTACACGCCGTCGCCCTCGGTGGTCACCGCGCAGGCCCGCCCGGAGGCGTCGGTGCGGATGCCGGTGACGACCGCGCCGCGCACCGTCTCGATGCCCATGCCGCACATCGCCTCGTGGACCAGCGCGCCCATGTCGGGGTCGAGGGTGGACATCGGCTGTTCGCCGCGGTCCAGGACCGTGACCTCGTAGCCGCGGGTGACCAGTGCCTCGGCCATCTCGACGCCGATGTAGCCGGCGCCCACGACGACCGCCCTGGTGCCCTCGGTGGCCTGGAGGGTGTCCAGCAGCGCCTGCCCGTCGTCCAGGGTCTGCACACCGTGCACGCCGGGCGCGTCGATGCCCGGCAGCGGCGGGCGCAGCGGGCGCGCGCCGGTGGCGATCACCAGTTTGTCGTAGCCGGTCCAGGACTCGGTGCCGCCGCCGTCCAGGTCGCGGGTGCGCACCCGGCCGCGGTCCAGGTCCAGTTCGACGGCCTCGGTGCGCAGCCGTACGTCGATGTCGCGCTCACGGTGCCGCTCGGGCGAGCGGGCGATCAGATCGTCCGGGCCGTCCACCGACCCGCCGACCCAGTAAGGGATGCCGCAGGCGGAGTAGGAGGTGAAGTGGCCGCGTTCGAACGCGATGATCTCCAGGTCCCCGGGTTTCCTCAGCCGCCGGGCCTGGGACGCGGCGGACATGCCCGTCGCATCGCCGCCGATGATCACCAGTCGCTCCGCCATCGCGGGGTGCCCCTTCCGTCGTGTGCCGATACCTGTCCGGACGTACGGTTGCCGCTATGGCGCAGGTTACGGGTCAGATCGGGTAGCCGGCCGGGGTGGCGCGGACCGTGGTCCAGCGGGTCTCGGTGAACGCGTCGAGGTTGGCCGTGCCGCCGAAGTGCGCGCCGGTACCGGAGGCGGCGAGGCCGCCCATCGGCGCGACCGGCTCGTCGTTGACGGTCTGGTCGTTGATGTGCAGCAGCCCGGTCGGTATGCGTTCGGCCAGTTCCAGCGCGCGGGCGGTGTCGCGGGTGACGATGCCGAGCGCCAGCCCGTACTCCGTGCCGTTCGCCAGCGCCACGGCCTCGTCGGTGGTGTGGAACTTGCGTACGGGAGCGACCGGGCCGAAGACCTCCTCGGCGTAGGCGGGGGAGCGGTCGTCCACGTCGGCCAGGACGGTGGGCCGGTAGAACAGCTCGCGGTGGCTGCCGCCGGCCGCGAGCCGGGCGCCCGCCGCGGTGCTCGCCTGCACCAGGCCGTGGATCCGGTCCCGCTGCCCGCGGTCGATGACCGGCCCGAGCTGTACGTCCTCGCGGTACGGATCACCGACGGCGAGCGCGTCCGCCGTGGCCGCCAGCCGCTCGATGTACTCCTCGTACAGGGAGGCGTGTACGAGGTGGCGGCCCGAAGACATGCAGATCTGGCCCTGGTGGAAGAAGGAGGCCCAGGCCGCGGCGGACATGGCGGCGTCCAGGTCCGCGTCCTCCAGGACGAGGAAGGCGCTGTTGCCGCCCAGCTCCAGATGGGCTCGCTTCAGGTGGCGGGCGGCGAGTGCGCCGACGCTGCGGCCCGCTTCGGTGGAGCCGGTGAAGGAGATCACCCGGACGTGCCGGTCGCCGGCCAGTGCCTGTCCGGCCGCCGCGCCGCCCGGCAGCACGTGCAACAGCCCCTCGGGCAGCCCGGCCGCCGCGAAGACCGCCGCCACGGCGTGCCCGCCGCACACCGCGGTGCGCGGGTCGGGCTTGAGGACGACCGCGTTGCCGAGCGCCAGGGCCGGGGCGACGGAGCGCAGGGCGAGCACGAGCGGGACGTTGAACGGCGCGATGACGCCGACCACGCCGGCCGGTACCCGGGTCGCGTACGAGAGGCGGGGCGCGGCGGAGGGCAGCACCTGGCCCAGCGGGTGGTGGGCGAGCGCGGCGGCCTCGTAGCACTCCTCGGCGGCGGTCCGGATCTCGAACCCGGCCTTGCCGGGCACGCTGCCGGCCTCCCGGACGATCCATTCGGACAGTTCGGCGGCGTGCTCGGTGATCAGGTCCCCGGCCCGGCGCAGCACCGCGGCGCGTTCCGTGTACGGGGTGCGGGCCCAGGCGCGCTGGGCGGCCGCGGCCTCGGCGGCGGCGCTCGCCACGTCGGCGGGGGCGGCCAGGGTGAACGTGGCCAGCGGGTCGCCGGTCGCCGGTTCGACCGCCGTGGTCTCGCCGCCGTGCAGCCGGGGCCGGTGGGCCGGGTCGAGCAGGGGCATCGCGCAACCTCCGGTCGATGATGAACGGTTGAGGAATGAACCAGTTCGGTTCATCCTCCCGTATCTCCGAGGAGCGCGGACGGCGGGGTTCGACCTTGCGGACACCGCCGTGCCGGAGCACCGTCACTGAGGACGGCGGGCGGCCGGGAGGGGGCGGACGGTGGCCAGGAGAAGAGCACAAGGAGGGCCCGGGGAGGCGCCCGGAGAAGCATCCGGAGCAGCGCCCGGGGAGGAGCTGTGGACGCGTGCGGCCGTGACCGTCGCGGCCCTCATCGGCCTCGCCCTGAAGCTGCTCCTGCCGGAGCGGGTGGACGCCACCGCCGTGGCGCTGCTCGTCCTCGCCCTCATCCCCTGGATGTCGTCCATCCTCCAGCGGATCGACACGGCCGCCGGCGGCGTCGTGCTGCGGGAGATCAAGAAGACCCAGAAGGGGCAGCAGCAGGAGATGGACCGGATGAAGTTCCTCTTCGAGCACCTGGTGCCGCGGGAGGAACTGCGGCACTTGCAGAGCCTCGCCGACGGCTCCCCGCTGCCCTACGACAGCGGCTACACCCGCCCGCTCCTCGACGCCGAACTGCGCCGCCTCACCGGTGTGGGGCTGATCGCCCGCAAACCGGGGCGCACGTTCGCGCAGATGGGCGAGGCCGGGGACGTCCGGGAGCACTTCGCCCTCACCGAAGCGGGCCGGGCGTACCTGGAGATCCTGAACGGCTACCGGGCCGAAGGCGGTCCGAAAGGCCCGCCCTGACCCCCGTCTCCTTGCCGGCGGGCCGGGCCGTACCGGACGACCTGGTCAGCGTTCCAGTACGAGTGCCAGCCCCTGCCCCACGCCGATGCACAGGGCCGCCAGGCCCGTGCCGGAGCCGCGGGCGGCGAGCTGGTGGGCCACCGCGCCGGCCAGCCGGGCGCCGGACGCGCCCAGCGGGTGTCCGATGGCGATGGCGCCGCCGCGCGGGTTCACCACGTCCGGGTCCAGGTCGGGCCACTGGGCCAGGCACCCCAGCGCCTGCGCGGCGAACGCCTCGTTGAGCTCGAAGGCGGCCAGACCGGCGAAGCCGCGCCCGGCCCTGTCCAGGGCGCGCCGGACGGCCTCCACCGGGCCCAGCCCGAACAGCTGCGGCTCGATGCCGGTCACCGCGCTCGCGCCGATCCGGGCCAGCGGCTCCCGGCCGGTGGCCCGCAGGCCCTCCTCGTCGGCCAGGAGGAGCGCCGCCGCGCCGTCGTTGAGCGGGGAGGAGTTGCCGGCCGTAACCGTGCCGTTCTCCTTGCGGAAGGCCGGCCGGAGCTTGGCCAGCGCTTCCGCGGAGGTCGAGGCACGGATCGACTCGTCCTGCGTCAGGTCCACATCCGGCAGCGGTACGACTTCGGCGTCGAAAGCGCCCTCCTCCCAGGCGCGCGCCGCCTTGCGATGACTGGCCAGCGCGAAGGCGTCCTGCTGCTCGCGCCCGATGCCGTACTTGTCGGCGATCAGCTCGGCGCCCTCGCCCAGTGCGACCGTCCACTCGGGCGCCATCCGCGGATTGACCATCCGCCAGCCCAGCGTCGAGGAGAACATCTCCTGGTGCCCGGCGGGGAAGGCCCGCTCCGGCTTCTGGAAGACGTACGGCGCGCGGCTCATCGACTCCACGCCGCCCGCGAGCACGACGTGCGCGTCCCCGAGGGCGATGGAACGGGCGGCCTGGATGACGGCCTCCAGACCGGAGCCGCACAGGCGGTTGACCGTCACACCCGGTACGGAGACGGGCAGCCCGGCCAGGAGTACGGCCATCCGCGCCACGTTGCGGTTGTCCTCGCCCGCGCCGTTGGCGTCACCGAGGACCACGTCGTCGATGCGGGCCGGGTCCAGCTCCGGGGTGCGCTCCACCAGGGCCCTGACGACGTGCGCGGCGAGGTCGTCGGGGCGGGTGCCCGCGAGGGCGCCGCCGTACCTGCCGACGGGGGTCCGTACGGCATCGACGATGTAGACGTCCCGGGCGCCCCACGCGCCTCGTGCGTCCCGTGCACCCTGGTCGCTCATCAGGCCCTGTCCTCGCTGCTCGTCCGAAGATCGCGCTACCGCTCCAGAGTCTTTGCCCGCCGCGCACGCCTGTCAACGGTCCGTCTGGCCGTCCCCCTCCCGAGCGACCCCGGCCGCATCTCCCGAGGGCGCCCCGGCCGCCGACGCCCGCTTCCGTACGGGCAGCCGCCCGCGCAGCAGCCGCCACAGCGCGTACACCAGGGCCGCGGTCGCCAGGAACGGCAGCGCCGCGCCGAGCGCCACCAGCAGCCACCGCACCGCCGCGGTGAAGGCGTCCCAGCCGCCGCTGAGCGCGTCCCCGAAGGAGGTCTCCCCGCCGTCGTCCGCCGCCGCGTCCGGCTCGTGCAGCACCAGCGTCACCGTCGCCATGCCGGTCTGTTCCTTCAGGGACTTCAGGCGTGCCTGGAGGGACTCCAGTTCCGACTGGCGGCGGCTGAGTTCGGACTCCAGCGTGACGATGTCCCCGATCGTCGTCGCCTTGTCCATCAGCGCCCGCACCCGTGCCACGCTCGCCCGCTGCGACGTGATCCGGCTGTCGGTGTCCACCACCTGATCGGTGACGTCCTTCGCCGAGACCTGGCGCTCCTTGAGCCTGCCCAGGCGGGAGAGCCGGTCCAGCAGCCCGTCGTACGCCCCGGGCGGCACCCGCAGCACGACCCGGGAGCGTTCCCGGCCCCCGCCGTCCCGGTCGGTGGACTCGTCCTCGACGTAGCCGCCGACGCCCTTGGCCGCCGTACGGGCCTTGGCCAGGGCTCCCGGTACGTCCGCGGCTTCGACGGTGACCGAGGCCGTGCGGATGATCTGTGCCGTCGAGACCGGCACGGGCTTCCCGGTCCCGCCGCCCGTACCGGACCCGGCCTTGCCGTCGGCCGACGCCGCGCCCCCCGGTGCCTTGGGTCCGACCATGCCCTGCTCGCCCCGTGCGGAGCCCTGGTCGGCCCGCGGCGCGCTCGCCGGCTTCGACCGCCCCTCGTCGCCGGCCGCCCCGCACCCGGCGACCGCGAGGGACGCCGCCAGCAGCGCTCCCGCCGCCGCCCGCCGCACCCCGTACGACCGGCTCGCTGTGTTCATGATCTGTACCCCCGAAGTGGTGTGCCGATGCTGGCACTTCGACGGGGCGGGGGAGCCGCGGGTTGCCGTCTGTGGGTCGCGATGCGGTCACGGTCCGGACTCCGCGCGGACTCTGAGAGAGTGGGGGCATGAGCACAGCGCACACCAGTGCGGGCCGCGCGCCCGGAAGTCACGTCGTCGTCATCGGTGGGGGCATCTCGGGACTGGCGGCGGCCCGCCGATTGCTCGACGGCGGGGCGCGGGTGACCGTACTGGAAGCGTCCGGCCGGCTCGGCGGCAAGCTGCGCGCCGGGGAGATCGCGGGCGTGCCGGTCGACCTCGGCGCCGAATCGATGCTGGCCAGGCGGCCGGAGGCGGTGGACCTGGCGCGCTCCGTGGGGCTCGGCGACCGGCTGCAGCCGCCGGCCACCGCGACCGCCGCCCTCTGGACGCGCGGTGCCCTGCGGCCGATGCCCAAGGGCCACGTGATGGGCGTGCCCGGCGACCTGGACCTGCTGGCCGCCTCCGGGGTGATCTCCCCCGAGGGCATGGCACGGATCTCCGAGGACGAGACCCGGGAGCGTACGGAGGTCGGCGCGGACGTGGCGGTCGGCGCGTACGTCGCCGAACGGCTCGGCCGCGAGGTCGTGGACCGGCTCGTCGAGCCGCTGCTCGGCGGCGTGTACGCGGGCGACGCGTACCGCATCTCGATGCGGGCGGCCGTCCCCCAGCTCTTCGAGGCCGCGCGCGCCGAGCGCTCGCTGATCGAAGGCGTACGGGGCATCCAGGCGCGCACCGCGGCACGGGCCGCCGAGCCCGGCCGGGCGCAGGCGCCGGTCTTCATGGGGATCGACGGCGGCGTGGGCACGTTGCCGCAGGCCGTCGCCGACGCGGTACGGGCCGCCGGCGGGGAGGTCCGGACGAACACCCCGGTCCGGGAGCTGCGGCGCACCGCGGACGGCTGGCGCGTCGTCCTGAAGGGCGGCGGCGGTCCGGCGGCGCTGGACGCGGACGCCGTGGTCCTGGCGACGCCGGCGCCCGCCGCCGCCCGGCTGCTGGCCGCCGAGGCACCGGCCGCCGCCACCGAGCTGGCCGCCGTCGAGTACGCGTCCATGGCCCTGGTGACCATGGCCTTCCGCCGCGCGGACGTGCAGGCGGCGCTGTCCGGCAGCGGCTTCCTCGTACCGCCGGTCGACGGGCGCAAGATCAAGGCGTCCACCTTCGCGAGCAACAAGTGGGGCTGGCTCGCCGACGCCGACCCGGACCTGTTCGTGCTGCGCACCTCCCTCGGGCGGTACGGCGACGAGGCCGACCTGGCGCGCGACGACGCGGAGCTGGTGGAGCTGTCGCTGCGCGACCTGGGCGAGGCGGTCGGACTGGCCGCCCGGCCGGTGGCCCGGCAGGTCACGCGCTGGGACGGCGGGCTGCCGCAGTACCCGGTCGGCCACCTGGAGCGGGTGGCCCGGATCCGGGCCGGGGCCGGCAAGCTGCCCGGCCTGCGGCTCTGCGGCGCGCTGTACGACGGGGTGGGCATTCCGGCGTGCATCGCGTCCGCGCGGACGGCCGCGGACGACATCCTGGACACCCTGCCGCAAGCCGCCGCACCGGCCGAGTGAGAATGGACCCATGACTGACGCTTCCGCCCCCGCCACCCCCACCGGGGCCGCTCCTGAGAAGACCCCGAACGCCGGCAAGAAGGCGAAGGACCTGAACGAGGTCATCCGCTACACGCTCTGGTCGGTGTTCAAGCTGCGCGACGTGCTGCCCGAGGACCGCACCGGCTACGCCGACGAGGTCGAGACGCTGTTCGCGCAGCTCGCCGCCAAGGACGTCGTCGTACGCGGCACGTACGACGTCTCCGGTCTGCGCGCCGACGCCGACGTGATGATCTGGTGGCACTCGGAGAGCTCCGACGCCCTCCAGGAGGCGTACAACCTCTTCCGCCGCACCCAGCTGGGGCGCGCGCTGGAGCCGGTCTGGTCGAACATGGCGCTGCACCGCCCGGCCGAGTTCAACAAGTCGCACATCCCGGCCTTCCTGGCCGACGAGGTCGCCCGCGAGTACGTGAGCGTCTACCCGTTCGTGCGCTCCTACGACTGGTACCTGCTCCCCGACGAGGACCGCCGCCGGATGCTCGCCGACCACGGCAAGATGGCCCGCGGCTTCCCGGACGTGCGCGCCAACACGGTGCCGTCCTTCTCGCTGGGCGACTACGAGTGGATCCTCGCCTTCGAGGCCGACGAGCTGTACCGCATCGTCGACCTCATGCGCCACCTGCGCGGCTCCGAGGCGCGGATGCACGTCCGCGAGGAGGTGCCGTTCTACACCGGCCGCCGCAAGCCGGTCGCCGAGCTGGTGGCCGGGCTGGCCTGACCGGCCCGGACGTGTGACAGGCCGGGTGGGCCACCCGGCCTGTCACGGGGCGCTCCGCCGTACCGCTCGCCGCGCTACCTGCCGCGGCGCTGCTTCGCGGCGGGCATCAGCGGCCGGGGCTCCGGGCGCGGCGCGCAGACCGTGTCCCGCGCCGGGGTCCGCCCGGTCAGCAGGTACCGCTCCACATGCCCGTTGGCGCAGGCGTTCGGGCCGAACGAGACGCCGTGCGTACCCGCGCCGCGCTCGGTCACCAGCGCCGAGCCGGAAAGCCGGCGCCGCAGCTCGACCGCGCCTGAGTACGGCGTCGCGGCGTCCCGCTCGGCCGCCAGCAGCAGCACCGGGGGCAGCGCGCCCGGCGCGGTCCGCACGTCCACCGGGTGGTGCGGCGCGCCGGCCGGCGGCAGGGCCGCTTCGGTCACCTCTTCCGCGTAACGCGTCGGGTCCTGGGCGGCGTTGCGGGGCGAGAAGCGCGGCCAGAAGGCGCACGGCAGGTTCATCCAGGCGTTGTCCCAGGTCTCGAACGGCGCGACGCGCGCGCTCGCGGTGTTGTCCCGGTCCCAGACTCGCAGGTCACGCGGCCACCGCCCGTCGTTGCACTCCACGGCCGTGTACACCGCGTTGCCGTTCTCGTCCGCCTTCGCACCCTCGGCCGGCGGGGTGGCCTGCTTGAGCAGCAGCCTGGGGTCGCCCTTGACGTACGTGGCCAGCGCCGCCGCGCGCACCGGCCAGTACGCGTCGTTGTAGCCCGTCTTGAGGAAAGCCGCCTGGAGCTGGGCCGACCCGACCTTGCCGCCCAGGGGCCTGCGGCCCAGCCGCTCCCGGACGGTGTCGTACGTGCGCAGCACCGCCTGCGGTGTCGTACCCAGGTGGTAGGTCTTGTGGTGCTTGGCCACCCAGCGGCCCCAGTCCTCCCAGCGGCGCTGGAAGCCGAGGTTCTGTTCGAGGTTGTTGCGGTACCAGATCTGCCGGGGGTCGGGATTGACGATGCTGTCGAAGACCATCCGCCGCACGTGGCCGGGGAAGAGCGTCGCGTACACGGCCCCGAAGTAGGTGCCGTAGGAGGCGCCCATGTACGTGAGCTTCTTCTCGCCGAGCCCGGCGCGCAGCATGTCCAGGTCCCGGGCGTTGTTGGCGGAGGTGAAGTGGCGCAGCGAGGAGCCCGCATGGCGCGCGCAGCCCTGCGCGTACGCCTCGGCCTCGGCGAACTTCTTCCGCTTGAACGCCTCCGAGGGGTGCCGCGGGCTCGCGCTCGGGATCTTGGCGAATTCGGCCGGGTCCTGGCAGGACAGCGGCGCCGACCGCCCGACGCCGCGCGGCGCGTAGCCGACGAAGTCGTAGGCCCGCGCCGTCCTGCGCCACCGGTCCGTCTTCGCGTACAGCGGGAAGTTCATGCTGGACGCCCCCGGGCCGCCCGGGTTGAAGACGAGTGCGCCCTGGCGCTCCCCGGCGGAGCCGGTGGCCCGGGCCCGGCTCACGGTGAGGGTGATCTTCTTGCCCCTGGGGTGGGCGTAGTCCAGCGGGACGGTGAGCCGGCCGCACTCCACACCGGACGGCAGGTGCTCCTCGGGTGCGCAGCGGCCGAAGGCGATGCGGGGCGGCGCGGGGGCCGGGGTCCGGTCCCGGGCCGCGGCCTGCCGGGTGATCCCGTCGGCGGGGACGGCGACGAGTGCGGTCAGGACCAGTGATCCGAGGGTGCCGTACAGCGCTGCTGCTTTCACAAGCCGTCCCTTCGTATGGAGGCGCCGGGTGCGCATACAAAAGGGATAGTTGGGGCGAGGGTTGAGGTTGTAAAGCACCGCGCTCCGGTGTCGGGAGCTATGCCCCCAACGAGTGGAGCGCGGTGCGGGCGTCACGGCCGTTCGGCTCGTACAGCCATGCGTGCGTACGGTCCCGTGTTCCTCACCGGCAGCGGCGGCCGGAGTTGATGCACGCCACCGCGCGGGCCATCAGGTCGCGCGGCATGAAGCCGGCGAAGTCGGCGTGGTCGGTCACCGGCTTGCGCAGCTGCTCGGGGAAGCTGTCGAGGGCGAAGGCGCGCGGCCGGGGCGGCACCGCGTAGGTCAGCCGCATGCGGAGCTGGGGCACGGCCTTCGTGCCGGTGGGGCAGCGGCCGGAGGCCCGGTCGGGGAAGACGAGGTGGGTGCGGTGGTCGGCGCTGTCCTTGTTCGTCCCGTCCCAGCAGCTGGGGAAGTCCAGGGTGCGTACGGCCTGGCTGCGGCCGGGGCACAGCGGGTACTTGTCCGTCAGCGGCCGGTCCTCGAAGCCGGTGCAGGACCACTGGGCCCGCGCGTTGGCGGTGCCGTTGGTGAACGCCTTGGCGTCGCCGGTGATGGCGCGCAGGCCCTCGGGCATGGCGGTGACCTTGCCCGCCGGGTTGCCGCGGAAGGTCAGCGAGACCGAGCGGGGCGTCAGGACCTGCCCCACGTTCCCGTCCGCGGGGTCCTGCCCGTTGCCGCTGCTCGGCCCGTCCTGGCCGCTGAGGCGGCGCAGTACGGGCCAGAAGTATGTCGACTTGTCGCTGCGGGCGCAGGTGGTGCCGGCCGCGCGCAGCGAGTCGTCGGTGGAGAAGGCGTCCGTGGAACGGTTGCCGACGTAGTCGTGCAGGTGGTGGGCGCCGTTGGCGACACCGGGAGTGACGATGAAGTTGTCCGGGTTGTGGTGCCGTTCCTCGTTGCGGCCGCAGTTGCTGGTGAAGGTGCCGGTGGACGCGTCGGGTCCGTTGCGCGGGGGGCGCGGTCCGGGGCGTACGGAGCGGATGTCGGTGAAGTCCCCGGCGGCGGGGACGCTTTGGGCGGGCCCGTCGGAGGCGCTGGGGATGCTGGAGCCGGTTGGCCCGGTGGCGCCGTCGGGGGGATCGGCGGAGGCGTCGGCGGGAGCTTCGGCGGGGGTGCGTGAAGGGCTGGCCGAGGCGCTCGCGGAGGCGTTGTCAGTGGAGTGTGTCACGCTGGGTGACGACGGTGAAGATGACGGATCGGCGGGCGGGGAGCCGGACGGGGGAGTGGCGTTGTGAGCCGAGGCATTACCGGTCACGGAGACGAAGGTGCCGACCGAGCCGAGCACGGCGAGCAGGGCGATCAGCACGAGGTGCCCGGTGCCGAGCCGGCGCCGGTGCCGCGGGGGACGCGGGGGCGGCGGCGACGGTCGTGGCGGCGGCGAGGGGCGGGGGCTCTGCGGGGGCTTCGGGCTCGTGGAGCGCCGGTGGTCGGGCATGGGAGATCACTACTTCCCGTTGTCTCAGGGGTGTTGACGCCGGTCGTCGGGGGGCCGGGCGGATCCCAGGGCCCCGGTGGCGGTGGCGGTGGCGGGTGGCGTCGCGGGCGGAGGCAGCGAATACGTCGCTGACGGGGTGACGGGCGACGGTGTCGCGGGCGCCGCGTCGAGGGACGGCGGCGGGGCCGCGGGGCTCGGCGGCGGAGAGGAGGTGGCCGCGTCCTCGGCGATCGCGTCGAAGTCGACGAAACCGGTGCGCTCCAGGACGGAAATGTGGTCCAGGACGGTGCGGTTGGCGTCGTCGGCGAGGTCGCGTACGAGCGAGTTGCGGGTGATGGCGCGGACCTGCGCGACGACGGTGAAGACCTTGCCGTGCGCCAGCCGCAGGATGTTGGCGAACTTGCGGTCGTACGCCGCCCCGCGCGCGGCGCTCAGCTCGGTCAGCCACTGCCGCTGCTGGGCGTTGGGCCGGTCCGGCAGCGCGAGACCGAGCTGCGCGGCCACGTCGCGGACGTGCCGGTCGAGCGAGGCGTGCCCCTCGACGAGATGGGTGCCCGCTTCCCGTACGGCCGGCACGGTTCCGCGCTCCTGGGCCTGCTGGCCCGCGGGCAGCTCCCAAAGGCCCGCCAGCCGTACGCGGTTGACGAAGTCACGGTCGAGCGCGGACAGCGGGCCGAACGAGGTTGCGACGGTCTGGGTGTCGGCGCCCCCGTCCGAGCCCGGTCTGCCGGCGAACGACCAGATCGGAAAGAGCAGTGCGGCCAGGGTCGCGGCGAGCGCGGTGACGACGAGGCCGGTGCCGGTTACGGATCGCATGGTGCCTCCTGATGCGGCACCGCACGCTAGTGCGCCCTGTGCAGGCCCTGTCGCCCGTTCGGGGAAGCCCGGCCAACGCACGCCGACCGCTGGTACGTTGACCGGTTGCCCGCGGGCGGCATGTGCCCCGGGCGCCCCGTCGGCCACCCGCGAGGGGCGGCGGGGCCGGGGCGACACGCGTCCTCGACGCGCCGGAGGTCAGCTGCCGCCGCAGCCGCCCCCGCCGCAGGAGGAGCTGCCGCCGCAGCTCGATCCGCCGCTGGACGAGCCGCCGTCGCCGCCACTGCTGGACGAGCTGCCGCAGCCCGACCCGGTCCCGCCGCCGCACGAGGACCCGCACCAGGACGTGTGCGAGCCGTCGTCCGGTATGTTCCAGCCGCAGCTCGTGTTCGACGAGCCGCTGGACGAACCGGCGGCCGAGGGGGAGTGCGCGAAGGCGCCCGCCGCCGACCGCTGCGCCTCGGTGAACTGCTCGCGCAGCACCTCGTCCACCAGCAGGGCGGTGCCGCCGAGGGCCACGACCAGTGCCGCGGACCGGGCCGCGTCGGTCACCAGCCCCGCCTCGGCCTTCCGCACCACCGCCGCGCCGGCCCGGGTGACCCGCCGCCCCAGCACCTTCCGGCACACCGTGCCGACCACGGTGCCGAGGACGGCCGCAGGCAGGACCAGGACGGCGAACGGCGTTTCCGACGGCGCGTGGGGGACGGCCCCCGTGACGGTGAAGAGGAGGACCAGCGCGAAGCCCGCCATACAGACCCCGGCCTGCCACCCGGCGTACCGACGCCAGAGCCGGCCGGCCCGCGGCTGCCGCATCAGGCCGCGCGCCGCCAGCCGGTCGCCGACGGCCTGGACGGCGGGGGCGCGCATGACATGGCGGCGCAGGGTGCTCAGCGCGCCGTCCGGGGTGTGCGCCAGCGAGTCCAGCACGGCCGTCTCGACCGGGTCGTACGCCACGGACTGCCGTACGGACACCACACCCGGGCCACCGACGGCCAGCCGGCCGTCCTGGTGCATGCCGGCTATCGCGGCGTCCGCCACCCGCGCCGGTCCGCCCGCGAGGAAGGCGATCTCCCAGACTTCGTGGCCCGCCCCGGCGAGGTGCGCGGGCCGGGGCGTCGCCCGCATGACGCGGACGGTACGGACGACGAGCAGGACGGACGAGGCGACGACCGCCAGGGTCAGGAGAGCGGCGAGCACGGCGATCACCTCCGGCCCAGGGCGAGTCGTACGGCACGGACGAGCCGGTTCGCGGGACCGTCCGGTGGTTTCGGTCCCGAACGGTCCCGCCACCACTGGGTCAGCCGCCTGCGCGCCTCCGCGTCGGCCGGCCGGTTCCCGGCCAGCAGGTGGACGGCGAAGTCCATGGCGTCCTGGCGATAGCCGCCCTTCATGGGCCGGTGCCGTGCGTAATCGAGGAAGCCGGGCCGGAAGTCCGCGCCGAGGATGTCCGGCAGCTCGGGCGCGACCTTGGCCACCACGGAGGCCCGCTTGGCGGCCAGCGCCCGGCTCTGCACGCGCAGCCGCCGCCGGTCGAAGCCCTCCGGCACCGGCGTCCCGGCCACCAGCGCGGAGAGCAGCGCAGCCTGCGCAACGGCCAGCCGCTGACGGGCCGGGGTGGTGTCGGTGGTGGAGGTGGCCGGGGCGGCTGGGGTGGCTGGGGCCGACGGTGTGTCCGGGGTCGCCGGGGTCGCCGGGGCCATCGGGACCGCTGGGGTCACCGGAGCCGCCGGGACCGCCAGTGTCGCCGAGACTGCCGGGACCGCCGGGACCGCCGGGCCGGGCTTCGTGGTCCGGGAGGCTCGGCGTATCGGAGCCGACGGGGCCTCCTTCAGGACCGTGCGGATCATGTCCAGCTCCGCGGCGAGTTCACCGGTCTCCGGGAAGTTCTCGTCGCGCTCCAGGAGAACGCCGGGAGGGGTGACGCGGGCGCAGAGTTCGGCCAGGACGTCCAGGACGGGGCGGGTCACCGGGTGGGCATGGGTGTCGTGCCAGACGCCGTCCCGCTCGATCCCGCCCGCCACGTGCACGTACGCGATGGCCTCGACCGGCAGCTCGTCCAGGGCCGCGGCCGGGTCCTCGTTCCGGTTCACATGATTGGTGTGGAGGTTGGCGACATCGATGAGCAGCCGTACGCCGGTGCGCTCGACCAGTTCGGCGAGGAACCGTCCCTCGGTCATCTCCTCGCCGGGCCAGTTGACCAGCGCCGCGATGTTCTCCACGGCGAGCGGCACGGGCAGCGCGTCCTGTGCGATGCGGATGTTCTCGCAGAGCACGTCCAGCGCGTCGCGGGTGCGGGGCACGGGCAGCAGGTGCCCCGCCTCCATCGCGGGGGAGGCGGTCAGCGGGCCGCCGGCCCGTACGAACGCGATGTGCTCGGTGACCAGCGGCGCGCCCAGCGCCTCGGCACGTTCCGCGAGCGCGGCCAGCCGGCCGGCGTCCGGGCGTTCGGCGCCGCCGAGCCCGAGCGAGACGCCGTGCGGCACCACGGTCGTGCCCCGCTCGCGCAGCGCCTGCAAGGCGGGCGGGAGATGTCCGGGACAGATGTTCTCGGCGACGACCTCCACCCAGTCCACGCCGGGCAGCTCCGCGATTCCGTCGGCGATCTCGGGCCGCCAGCCGATGCCCGTACCGAGATGTTCCATGATTCCCCCTCCCACTCGTGCACCCCCGTGGTGTTGGGTAGTCATCGCCCTGCGGGTCCGCCGCCAACCCCGGAAGGCGCGGGTTCAGAGGATGATTTGAGCTTGCGACGGCGCACGGCACACGGCGCGTGGCGCGCGTCGTCCGACGGCGGCTCGCCGTACGGCCCGCCACCGTCGTCCGGCGGACCGAGCCGCTCAGCGGGCCGTCTCGACCCCGACCGCGGCGCCCAGCGCGAGCAGGATCCCGCCGGTGGCCTGGTCCAGGCGGCGGCGGACGCGGGGGCGCCGGAAGAGGGCGCGTGCCCGGTGCACCGCCAGGGCGATGCCGCCGAGCCAGAGGAAGCCCAGCGTGACGTGGACGGCGACCAGCAGCAGAGTCGTGGCCACGACGGGTGCGCCGTGCGGGACGAACTGCGGCAGCAGGGACATGTACACGACTCCGACCTTGGGGTTCAGGACATTCGTCAGCAGGCCGGTGCGGAACGCCCGCAGCGGCGGTTGCCGGTCGGCGTCGGCGGTCCCGGCTTCCGGGCCCGCCGCCTCCTGGCCACGGCGGCGGGCGCTGCGCAGCGCCTGGAAGCCCAGCCACATCAGATAGAGCGCTCCGGCGATGCGCAGGGCGTCGTAGGCCGCCCGCGACGCGGACAGCATGGCGGTCAGCCCGACCGCGCCGGCCAGCCCCCAGACGAAACAGCCCACGGCGATGCCCAGCGCGGAACACAGTGCCGATCGCCGCCCCGAACCGAGGGAGGTCCGCAGCACCACGGCGAAGTCCGGGCCCGGTGAGACGGTCAGCACAACGGCCACCGCGGTGAAACCTAGGAGAGAGGAGAACACAGCACGCAACCGTACGTCCTCCCCTGACCTCGGTCTTTCCGGGGCCGGTACCGAACCTCCCGCCCGTCTGCCGCCTTCGGCCGCACCCCATCCCCGGACCCGTCCCCGGCCCCGCCTCCCGCCCCGCTCTCCGGGCGCGTTCCCGCGCCCCGGACCGTCGAATGCAGCACCGGCGGCCGGACCCCTTGCCCGGGAGCCGGGCGCCTGCTCCTATGGCCATCGGGGGGTGATGGGACATGAGCGACATCCGTCATGAGCCCGGCGCGGACGGCGGTTTCGGAGACCACCTGCCCGCCGACGCCGTCCCGGGGTTCGGCGGCGGTCCGTGGCCGGCCGCCGAGGGCGGGCCGGAGGGGGCGGGAAAGCAGGAGACGTGCTACGCGAGCGACCCCGACCGGCTCTTCCTGCCGCCGGACGACGACCTCGCCCCGAACCGTCCCGGGGAGGCCCTGCGGGTCCGCCTGGCCGAAGAGCCGCGCGCCCGGGCGGCGCTGTGGTGCGCCCGGCTGCTCGGCCGGTGCCCGCCCCAGGACGGCTGGCACCGGCAGCTCCTGGCCGAACAGGCCGTCGGCACGGCGCTGGACCGGCTGACGGCGGGTGGCTGGTACGTGATCCACTCCGTGCCGATGCCGCCCGCGACGGTCATCGCCCATCTGCTCATCGGCCCCGGCGGCGTGCTGTGCGTGGGCACCCACCATGTGCGCGGGGCCCGGGTGCAGGTCGCGGAGGACGCCGTCCGCGTCAGCCGCGGCCACCAGGCACTGCCGTACGTCCGCGACATCCGGCACGAGGCCCGGCGCGCCTCCTGCGTCCTGACCCGCGGCTGCCGGTTCCGTGTCGAAGCACGGCCGGTCCTGGCGTTCGTCGGCGCGTCGGAGGTGTCACTGGACCCGGACCTGCACGGTATACGGGTCATACGTGACGAACGGGAGATCCCGTCACTCGCGCGGCTCGGCGGGGTGCTGGCCCCCGCCCGGGTCGAACGCATCTGCACGGTCGCCAGAAACCGCCGTACGTGGCTGGTGGCTTGAGCGGTGCGGGGTGCGCGTGGCCGGGCTTCCCGGTGCGTGGACCGTGCGGCGTACGGCGTCGCGGAGCCAGTGGTGGGCTCCGTCGGCGGCGTGCCGGGGGTGCCAGGCCATGCCGATGGTCACCGGCGGCAGTGGCAGGGGGATGTCGAGGAGGTGCAGGCCGAGGGCGGCCGCGGCGTCCGTGAAGGGTGAGGGGGCGGCGCCGGGGGACGTGGTGGGGACGAGGCAGACGACGTCGCTGCGGGCGGCGAGGGACATCGCGGCCAGGTGACTGGGGAGGACGGCGACGACCTGCCGGTTCAGGCCCTGTTCGGCCAGGGCGGTGTCCAGAGGGCCGGAGAACCGGCCCCGGCGGCTGACCCCGACGTGTTCGGCGGCGGCGAGCCGGGCCGGGGTCAGGGGCTGTTCGGTGAGGGGGTGACCGGGCCGGACGCCCGCCACCATCCGGAGGGTGACCAGTTCCTCGACCTGGGTTTCGGGGTCGACATGGCCGATGGCCCCGATTTCCAGGTCGATCTGGCCGTCCCGAAGGGCCGGGCCCGCCTCCAGTTCCTCGGCCCGGAACCGCAGCGAAACCCCCGGCGCCTCCTCCCGGGCCAGCTGGAGCAGGGCGGGCGCCAGTGCCGCGCAGACCAGGTCGGCTGCTTGCAGGGTGAAGGTGGTGCGCAAGGCGGCGGGGTCGACGCCGGCGCCGGGCGTGAGCAGCGCTCCGAGGCGGCGCACCACCGCGGCGGCTTCCTCGCGCAGGGCCTGGGCGCGGGGAGTGGGGACCATGGCCTGTCCGGCCCGGACCAGGAGGGGGTCCTGGAGGATGCGGCGCAGGCGGGCGAGGGTGCGGCTCATGGCGGCGGGCGAGGTGTGCAGACGCGCGGCGGCGCGGGTGACGCTCTGCTCGGTCAGCAGGGCGTCCAATGCGACGGCGAGATTGGCGTCGATGACCGGATCGGGGCTGTTCACCAGCGTAATTCCGTTTCAGGCAATGATTCGTTGCTGATGTTCCCATTGTGGCAACACGGGGTGCCTCCGCAGGATGGAGCCGTACCGATCGGGACCGCTACGGGCCGCTCACCGGTCACTCCGAGCCGTTCCCGGCCGATCCGGACCGATCCGGTACGGCCCATGAGGCCCTTCCTGTCCCTTCCTGTCCCTTACCTGTACCTGTACCTGCACCTGTCGCCCTGGAGGCATCCATCATGTCCGCCGAGGAAACCGCGCCGCCCGTCACCGCCTTCATGCTCATCAAGACCACGCCCGAGTGGCTCGCGATGACCCCGCACGAGCGGGTGAACGCCCTGGACACCCAGGTCATGCCGGTGGTCAGGGCCAAGACCACCGGTGTCCGGTCCCGCTTCTACGACACGGAGTTCTACTCCACCCGCGTCACCGACGTCTGGGTCTGGGAGGCCGACGACCACGACGCCTACCAGCTCCTCATCGACGCGCTGCGCGAAACCCCCTTCTGGGACCGCTGGTTCGAGATCGTCGACCTCCTCGTCGGCACCGAGAACGGCTACGCCCGTACCTACGACGTCGCCCCCGTCACCACCATCAGCACCTGAACCGACACCCGAACCGACACCCGAACCAGCACCTGACACACCGCCCGTCCCGGCTGATCGCCGACGCCCCCTGGCCCCGGTGGCCAGGGGGCACCCCCTCGTCAGCGGCCGTCGGCAGCCGGCCCGAGCCGCGCCCGCAGCGCCGGATGGTCGGCGACGACCGTGCACGAACCGGGCGCGATCTCCGTGAAGCCGGCGTCGCGGACCACCGGCAGGCCGCCGCGCGACAGCCGTTCCCACCGGTGCGGCGGGGCGGACCGTACGGCGAGGGGGAAGCCGGCCGCGCGCCAGGCCGTGCGTTCCGCCGTCGTCAGGTCCCACCAGGCGAGCTGCGCGCCGTGGCCCGCCTGGGCCATCGCCTTGCCCGCCGACATGTCGAGCTCGGGGTTGAGCCACAGCACCGGGCTCCCGGGGGCGGGCGGTTCGGGCGCCCGCGGGTCGTCCAGGTCGGTACCGGAGACCTGGAGCCGGGCCAGGTCCTTGGGCCAGCCGTCCAGCGGGACCGGCGGGAAGACCCGGACCTCCGCGTCGGCGCCGTGCACCGTGCGGCCCGGAAGCGCCGCGGCCCGGCGCCATTCCGCGCCGCGGGCCCGGCGCACGACCTTGCGGATGCGGGCGTCCTGCCAGTCGTTCACGGCTGCCGCCCACTCGCCGTCGCCGGTCGCGCGCTCGTCGGAGAGCAGGGTCAGGACGGCCCGTGCCGCTGTCTCCAGCGCGTCCGTACGGGCGGGTGGCGCGGCCCGCTCGATCCGTACGACGAGCGGGAGGACGTACTGCGGGGCGGCGTCCCGGTCGGTGTCCGCGCGACGGGCGGCGTCGGCCGCCGCGCCGGTCGGATCGCCGGGGCCGGCGAGGTCGGTGCTGGTCACGCGGACCAGTGTGCCAGTCGCCCCGGCGGGAGCGCCGTGGGCCGTCGCCTTGGCGGAGCGGAACGTTCCGGGTGATGATCCTGGCTATGCACAGCGACCTCTTCGCCTCCGAGAACGTGGTCACGCCGCCCTCCGCGCCCGGCATGACCCTGCAGAACGCCAAGTCGATCAAGTACGTCGTGGACGGTGAGTGCTTCGCCCGCCAGGGAGCGATGGTCGCCTACCGCGGCGATCTGCAGTTCGAGAAGCAGGGGCAGGGGGTCGGCAAGTTCCTCAAGCGGGCCGTGACCGGCGAGGGGATGGCCCTGATGGCGGTGCGCGGCCGGGGCGAGGTCTGGTTCGCCCACGAGGCCGCCAACTGTTTCATCGTCGAGCTCGCCCCGGGCGACGGCCTCACGATCAACGGCCGCAACGTGCTGTGCTTCGACCCGTCCCTGTCCTACGAGATCTCCACCGTCAAGGGCGCCGGGATGGCGGGCGGCGGCCTGTTCAACTCCGTCTTCACCGGCCAGGGCAAGCTCGGCGTGGTGTGCGAGGGCAATCCCATCGTCATTCCCGTGTCGCCGCAGGCGCCGGTGTTCGTCGACACCGACGCGGTGGTCGGGTGGAGCGCCTCGCTCACCACCTCGCTGCACCGTTCGCAGAGCCTCGGCTCGATGCTGCGGGGCGGCTCCGGCGAGGCGGTGCAACTGCGGCTGGACGGCGAGGGTTTTGTGATCGTACGGCCGAGTGAGCTGCGCCCCGAGCGGGCGACCGGGAACTGACGACGGCCGGACCCGACGGGACCGGGCGCGACGGCGCCGGAACCGGATACGGCTGCCCGGGGCCGGATGCGACGGCGAGGGCGCCAGTGGAAAGCGGGACGGCGGGGGACCGATGAGGCGGCATACGGCGGGGAGTTCATGAGGCTGGACGGGGTCGGGCGGCGTTACGGAGTGCGCGGGCCGTGGGTGCTGCGGGATGTCGATCTCGACCTGCCGCGGCGGTCCCTGGTGCGCGTGGAGGGCCACAACGGCAGCGGCAAGTCCACGCTGCTGCGGCTGCTGGCCGGTATCGACGCGCCCAGTACGGGCCGTATCACCGGCCGCCCGCGCACCGCGTACGTGCCCGAACGCTTCCCGGCCGCCCTGCCGTTCACCGCCGTCGGCTACCTCACCCACCTCGGCCGGGTGCACGGCCTGCGCGGCCGGGTGGCGGCCCGCCGCGCCACGGAGTGGCTCGAACGTTTCGGCGCCGACGGCCACGCCCGTACGCCGCTCGCCGAGCTGTCCAAGGGCACCAGCCAGAAGGTCGCGGTGACGCAGGCCCTGCTCGCCGAGCCGGAGCTGCTCGTCCTGGACGAGGCGTGGACGGGCCTGGACCCGGCGGCGCGCGACACCCTCGACCGGGCCGTGGCGGAACGCGTCGCGGCGGGCGGCGCGGTGGTCTTCGTCGACCACGATCCGCACCGCCTGGAGGGCGTGCCCGACGCGCGCTACCGGGTCGTCGGCAACCGACTGGACCGGCTGCCGGCCGGGACGGGCCCAGCGGCGGGACCGGACTCGGCGGCGCATCCGGACTCGGCCGGACGTCCAGGCTCGGCCGGACATCCGGAGTCGGCGGGGCGTCCGGGCCCGGCGGGCAACGGAACGGTGCCGTCCGGCCCCCAGGTGATCATCGAGGCCGAGGCCCCAGGAGGCACCGGCCACCCGGCCGCACCCGCCCTCGCCGGGCTGCCGGGCGGACCGTACGCCACTCCCGGCCCGGACGGCACGACGGTCCGGCTGGCCGTCGCCGCCGCCCACTCCGACGCGCTGCTGCGCGCCCTGCTCGCGGCCCGACCGCCCTGGCACATCCGTACGGTCGCCCCGGCGCCGTCGGCACCGCCCGCCCTTGACCCGACCCCCGACGAGAACCGGTACCCGTGATCCCGCTCCTGCACTACCAGTCGGCCCTGCTCCTGCGGTCGCACCGCTGGCTGCCGCCGGTCCTCCTGTACGTCATCTTCTTGGCGGTGGGCGTACAGACCGGCGGGCCGGTCCTCGACTCGTACGGCCTCGCCGCGGGCGGACTGCTGCCCGTCTCCGTGTGGCTGTGCCGGATCTGCGTCACCAACGAGCCACCGGCCGCCCGCGCCTGCGCCGCGGCGGCTGCGGGGCCGGGCAGGGCGCACCTCGCCGCGGTCCTGACGGCGGCCCTGTCGGCGACGCTCCTGGCCCTCGCCGCTTCCGGCTACGTGGCGCTCGTCGCCGACCCGCACGCCTCCGACCACCGGACCGCAGTCCCCGTCGTCGCCGCGTTCGGAGCCGGTCTGTCGGCGGCGCTGGTCTGCGTACTGCTCGGCACCGCCGTCGGGGCGCTCTGCAACCAGCCGGTACTGCGCAGCACCGGCTGGTCGGTCCTGTCCGGTCTGCTGGCCGCGCTCCTGCTGCTGATCGCGAGCGGCTCGCCCGCCAACGCCGCCGTCTCCGGCCTGGTCACCGGCTCCGCGCACGGAACGGTCACCCTGCCCTGGCTGCCGCTGCTCGCCACCGCCCTGATCGCGTCCGCGGCCACCGCGCTGGCCTGCCGTCTCAGCTCCCGCCGAAACTGACGGCGGCACCGAGGGCGCCTCGGGTCCGGGGCCCGGGCCGCCCGCGCGTAGGATCGCCCGTATGCCCAGCACCGACGACGAACGGACGGACCGCACGGCCGACAGGGCCGGCGGCCCGCCCTTCGCGGACTGTGTGCACTGCGGAGAGCCCACCGAACACCCCGCCGACCGGCCCGGCGCGCTGCTCTGTCCGCACTGCGAGTGGCTGGAGGCCCAGCGTTCGGCCTGCTCCGGCTAGGAGACGGGCCGCGCCGGGGACGGCCCCGGCGGACCCGCGTCTCGCTCCTCAGTCCTCCCAGGGCCCGGTGACCGCGAACGTCGTCCCCGGCGTGTAGCAGTTGACGTACATCGTCCGCCGGTCCGGGGAGAACGTGACGCCCGCGAACTCCCCCCACGAGGGCTTGTCGGGTGTGCCGAGGTTCTGCCGGCCGCGCGCCACCGGGTAGACCGTGCCGCGCCGGGTGAGGCCGAAGACGTACTGGGCACCGTCGCCGTCCTCGCACACCATGAGGCCGCCGTCGGGGGCCAGGCAGATGTTGTCGGGGGCTTCGCCGGGCAGCTGGACGTCGGTGCCCGGACCGAAGGCGGCCACGAGCGTCAGGCGGCGGGTTTCCGGGTCGTAGCGCCACACCTGGCCGTGGTGGTCGGCTGCCGAACCTTCCGCGCTCCGCGCGTAGCTGGAGACGAAGTAGACGCAGGAGCCGCCCCAGTAGCAGCCCTCCAGCTTCTGCGCGTGGGTGATGCCGCGCGGCCCGAAGTCCTGGAAGCGGACGGGCGTGTGCCGGGCGAGCGGGTCGGGCACGTCCACCCACTCCACGGGGCCGAAACCGGTGCCGGGCTCCTGGATGCCGGAGAGGTCCTTCACGTCCGGTACGCGCAGCGCCTGTAACCGTCCGCCGGCCCGCAGGGAGCCCCGCCCGCCGAGCGGCTTGGCGGGCCGGAAGCGGTAGAAGAGCCCGAACGGCTTGTCGAAGGCGTCCTCGGTCTCGTAGACCGTGCCGTTCCGGGGATCGATCGCGACGGCCTCGTGCTGGAAGCGGCCCAGGGCGGTCAGCGGTACGGCGCCGGTGCGGCGCGGATCGTACGGATCGACCTCGAAGACGAAGCCGTGGTCCTTGGTGTATCCGTCCTCGCCCGCCCGCAGTTCGGTCTCCTCGCAGGTGAGCCAGGTGCGCCACGGGGTGGGGCCGCCCGCGCAGTTGGTGGAGGTGCCCGCGATGGCGACGCGCTCGGAGAGCACGCGCTGGTGGCTGTCCAGCTCCAGCGCCGTACAGCCGCCTTCCCCCGCCGGGTCGTAGACGAGGCCCGGGACGGCGGGGACGGGGATCCGCGACGCGCGCCGGTTCTCGTGGTTGCGTACGAGGTGGACGCGGCCGTGCCGGCCGGGGAGGGCCGCCATGCCGTCGTGGTTGCTCGGTATGCGGCCCTCGCCCGAGGGCAGTCGGGCGCCCTCGCGGGACAGCACCCGGTACCGGAACCCTTCGGGCAGGTCGAGCAGACCCGCCGGGTCGGGTATCAGCGGGCCGTAGCCGCGCCGGCCCGCGCTCCGTGCGGCGGCGGTTCCGGTGAGGATCTCGGGAATGCTGCCGGCGAAGGCGATCGATACGCCCACTGCGCCGGTTCTTGCCAGGAGCTGACGACGTGTCGCGGACATGGGCGACTCCCTGCTGGCGGACAGGTGTGATGACCCGCCTGTGTGTACCACGCAGGTCGGCCGCCGGGAACCGGCCGTGCGCGGGTCCGGAACCCGGCCCGCCGGCCGGCAGCCTCCCCTGCGCCGCCGTTACGCCGGCCCGGCGTCACCGCGGCGGGCCGCCGCGCCCTGCCGTGCCCGCCTCACGCCTCCGTCAGCGGCTTGGCGTCCCGGGCCAGCGCCGTGAGCCGGGAGATGGCGCGGAAGTACTTCTTCCGGTAGCCGCCCTGGAGCATGTCCTCGCTGAACAGCGCGTCGAACGGCTTGCCGGCGGCCACCACCGGCACCTCGCGGTCGTAGAGCCGGTCCGCCAGCACGACCAGGCGCAGCGCGGTGGACTGGTCCGGCACCGCCTGCACATCGGTCAGGCAGACGGCCGTGATGCCGTCGCACATCGCCCCGTACCGGCTGGGGTGCACCTTCGACAGGTGGGCCAGCAGGGCGGGGAAGTCGTCGAGCGAGGCGCCGGGGGTGCGGTGGGCGACGCGGGTGACGGTCGCGTCGTCGAACGGCGGCGGCGCCTCGGGCAGGCCGCGGTGCCGGTAGTCCTCGCCGTCGATGCGCAGCGGCCGGAAGTGGGCGCTCAGGCCCTGGATCTCGCGCAGGAAGTCGGCCGCGGCGAAGCGGCCCTCACCCAGCTTGCCGGGCAGCGTGTTGGAGGTGGCGGCGAGCGCCACGCCCGCCTCGACGAGCCGGCTCAGCAGGCTGGAGACCAGGACGGTGTCACCGGGGTCGTCCAGCTCGAACTCGTCGATGCACAGCAGGCGGTGACCGCTGAGCGTCTGCACGGTCTGCTGGAAACCGAGGGCCCCGACCAGGTTCGTCAGCTCGACGAAGGTGCCGAACGCCTTCCGCGCGGGCTCGGCCGGGGTGGCGTGCCAGAGGGAGGCCAGCAGGTGCGTCTTGCCGACGCCGTAACCGCCGTCCAGGTAGACACCGCGCGGACCCGCGGGGGCCGCCGTCTTCTTGGGGCTCCGGCCGAACCAACGCCGCTTGCCGCCGCCGGACGCGTCCGTACCGCCGCCGATGCTCGCCGCGAAGTCGCCGAGGACCTGCACGGCCGCGGCCTGGCTGGGCTGGTTCGGGTCCGGGATGTACGTCTCGAAGCGCGCGCTCTGGAACCGCGGCGGCGGCACCATCTCCGCCACCAGGCGGTCGGCCGGGACGTGCGGCGCGCGCTCGGTGAGCGCGGCGGGGGCCGCTCCGGCCCCCTCGGCCGGCGGCCCGGCTATGGGGGAGGACTGGGACGACGAGGGCTGGGAAGGCGACACAGCCGTCCAGCCTAGCCGCTGTGCAGGGGGACTCGGCCGGATGAGCGAGGCATGTCACACTGCCGCCTATGCGACGCCTGTTTCCCATTCCCGCCCCGTACGCACGGCCCGCCGATTTCCCGGGCTCCGCCGGCACCGGGAATTCCGCCGTGCCCGCGTCCGCCCCGGGAACGTCACCGGAAACCCGTACCGGAGCCGCACCGGCAGCCGGCGCCGTTTCCGGTACCGCGGTTTCCGGCGCCCCGGATTCCGGTGGAGCCGATTCCGGTGGAGCGGGCGCCGCCGATTCCGGTCCGGCCGGTGGCACCGAATCCGGTACGGCCGCCGTCGCCGATTTCACCGACCGGCAGTGGAGCCTGGACGAACTGGCCGACCTCTACGCGTACCCCCGGATCGACGAGGGCGCGGGCTGGCTGCGCGCGAACATGGTCTCCTCGCTGGACGGCGCGGCCCACCACGAGGGCCGCTCGCAGCCGCTCTCCAGCGACGCGGACATGCGGATCTTCGGCGTGCTGCGCGGTCTGGCGGACGCGGTGGTCGTCGGCGCGGAGACGGTACGCAAGGAGGGTTACCGCCCGGCCCGCGCGCGCGAGGCGTTCGCCGCGCGCCGGGCCGCCGCCGGGCAGCCGCCCGCCCCCGCCATCGCGGTGGTCACCGCCGGCCTGGATCTGGACTTCACCCAGCCGCTGTTCACCGAGCCGCTGGTGCCCACGGTGATCGTGACCGGCGCCGGGGCCGACGAGGAGCGGGTGCGGGCCGCGCGCAAGGCCGGTGCGGAGGTGGTCTTCGCAGGTGAGGGGGCGGCCGTCGATCCGTCGCGGGTCGTCGGCGCGCTCGCCGGGCGGGGCCTGACGCGGCTGCTGACGGAGGGCGGGCCGCGGCTTCTGGGTCAGTTCGCCGGAAGCGGGGCACTCGACGAGTTGTGCCTCTCGCTGGCACCGCTGGTGGTCGCCGGGGACGCGCCGCGCATCATGAACGCGCCGGTGACCACCGTTCCGGAGACGTTCGTACTCGCGTCCGTACTGGAGGAGGCCGGTTTTCTGTTCACCCGTTACCGTCGGTCCTGAACAAAAGGCGGAATTGTTCGTTCCGCTTAGCTCCCGCTGGGCACACTAAAGGCCAAGGCCCCGTGTGGCGACGGGGCAGGATGGTTTCTGTTCGGTCCGCTCCCGGGGGGGGGCGGACCGCGAGAGAAGAGAAGAAGGGCGCTCGCCGTGTTCACGAGTGTATTGATGATCGAGAAGCCCCTGACGCCCGCCGACGTGGAGTTCGTCACCACGCTGCACGGCGACGACCAGGTCTCCTTCGTCGTCCTCATGCAGCCGCGCGGCAAGCAGGACCGCCTGCTCAGGGCCATCGACGACGTCGCACTGGGGGAGTTCGAGGACGCCGTACGGGAAGGCGACGAGCCGGAGGGCGCCCAGGCGGAGCCGCCCGCGGAGCGCGCCCTGTCCTACACCCTCGGCGCCCTGCGGGCCGCGGGCGCCGAGGCCGTCGGACAGGTCGTCGAGGACCACCCGCTGGAACTGCTGCGGTCGGTCGTCGACGAGACCGGCGCCGACGAGGTGATCGTGCTGACCGCCCCGCACTTCGTCGAGGAGTTCTTCCACCGCGACTGGGCCTCGCGCGCCCGCCACAAGGTCGGCGTGCCCGTGCTCAAACTGTTCTCGCACGCGCCCGACGACCCCGCCCAGGACGTGGCGCGGGACCGGACTACCGGCCCGGGAGGGGACTCGGCCGGGGGCTGAGCCGCCCGTCCAGCACGTCCACGACCGCGTCCACCGCGTCCAGGTGGGCGCGGTCGTGCGTGACGAGCACCGTCGCGGTGCCGCGCCGGCGCGTGAGTGTGCCGAGCAGGTCCAGGACCGCGGCGCCGCGTTCGTGGTCCAGCGCGCTGGTCGGTTCGTCCACCAGCAGTACGGCGGGCTCGTTCATCAGCGCGCGGGCGATGTTGACCCGCTGCCGCTGGCCACCCGAGAGCCGGTGCGGGCGGCGCGCCGCCTGGTCGGCCAGCCCCACCGCGTCCAGCAGGTCCAGCGCCCGCTGACGGGCCGCCCGCGGGGGCCTGCCGTCCAGGTGCGCCATCACCTGCAACTGCTCCACGGCCGTGAGGGAGGGCAGCAGGTTGGGCTGCTGGAAGACCATGCCGACCCGGGTACGCCGCAGCGCGGTCAGCTCGGCCCGGCGCAGCCCGGCGGTGTCCGTACCGTCGATCACCACCCGGCCGCGGTCCGGGGTGATCAGGGTCGCGGCCACCGCGAGCAGGCTGGACTTGCCGGACCCCGAGGGGCCGACCACGGCGGTCACGGTCCCGGCGGGCACGGTCAGGCTCACGTCGTCGAGAGCGGTCAGGCGGGCGGCGCCGTCCGGGTAGGTCAGGGTGATGCCGGACAGGACGAGACCGGCGGGCGGCCGGGCGTCGGGACCGGTGCGGGGGGTGTGCGCATTCATGGTGTCCATCGCTGGGTCGTGGGTTCGGCAGAGGATCGCAGGGGTTTCGTCCGGTCTTTCGCGCCGTGGTGTTCCGGCGGACAGGCGGCCCGGAACGGGAGTTTTCGGACCGGAATCCGCTATGCGGAGCGGTATCTCCGGGGTTTACGGCCGGTGCCTGGCCGGGGCTCACGGGTATGCCGGGGGTATGTCTCCGGTATGCCGGCGCTATGTCGTCGGTATCCCGGCGGGAAGTCGTCGGTATCCCTGGCCGCTCGGAAATTGCTTCCGGAATAGGCCACCGGGGCGCTCCCACGGGCGCGGAACGGCATCACGGATATCGCCAGCATGGAAAAAGGCCGGGCGCGAACCGCATGCCACACCGGGTTCACCGGGCGCTGCCCAGTGCGGTCAGCGGATCGACGGCGGTGATGCGGCGGATCGACAGCGCGGCGCCCACGGCCCCCAGCGCGATCATGATCAGGGCCGGGACCAGGACGGTGGCCGGCTCCAGGACGAACGGCACGGTGCCGCCGACCGCCGCGCCGACCGCCGCCGCGACGGCGGTGCCCAGGCCCGTACCGATGACCAGCAGCACCACCGCCTGCCCGAGCGCGTCGCGCAGCAGGTAACGGGTGGCCGCGCCGAGCGCCTTGAGCACCGCGATGTCACCGCTGCGCTGGATCGTCCAGACCGTGAAGAACGCGCCGATCACCAGCGCGGAGATGGCGAAGAGGAAACCGCGCATCAGCTGGAGGGAACCGTTCTCGGCGGTGTACGAACCGATGGCGCGCAGCGCCTCGCCGGTGGTGACGGTACGGGTGCCGAGCCGCCGGTCGGCGGCGGCCAGGCCGGTGTCCGAGGAGGTGGTGAGGGCGACCACGGTGGCCGCGTCCGCGTCGCCGGAGCCACGGGAGCCCGCGGCACCACGGGCTCCGGAACCGCCGCTTCCGGCGCCCGCCACCCCTGCCCAGTCGCCCAGCGACGTCCACACCACCGGCGTGTGGCTGTACATCGCCTCGCCCGACACCGCGGCGGCCGTCAGCTTCCGCCCGTTCAGCGTGAAGGTGTCCCCGGCCCGTACGCCCAGTTCGTCGGCGGCCTTCCGGGACAGTACGGCCGTACCGTCCGCGATCCGCCCGGCCGACGGCGCCAGGTCCGAGCCCGGCCGTACCCCGAAGGCGGACAGCGCGGCGGTGCGCTGCGCCGCGCCGGCACCCGCCGTGGCCTTGCCCGTACCGATCCCCAGCGGCTCCGCCGCCGTGACGCCCGGCACCCGCGCCCACGCCTCCCAGGTCCGCCGCCCGACCCGCGAGTCGGCGAACGAGACGTCGCCGTCGCCCGCCGGGGCGGCGAAGGCGAGGCGGTCGGCGGGCAGCGAGGTGATCGCCGAGGTGTTCTCCCGGCCCAGGCCCGCCGTCAGCCCGGACAGCAGCCCCACCAGCACCGTGATCAGCACGATGACGGTGCCCATCAGGGCGAACCGGCCCTTGGCGAATCTCAGGTCTCTCCAGGCGACGAACACGGGTTCCCGGCCATCCTTCCGTCCGGCGCCGGGCCCGGTGCCCGGCGGCTGCTCCCACCGTCGCCGGGGAAGGGGGTGCCGGGCATCGCGCCCGGGAGTGGTTCGCCCGGATCGAAAGGCGAGGTCCGCCGTCAACCTTTTGATTGATGCCGGTACGGGTGCGGGGGCCTAGCCTGGAGGGGCCGTGACTCCGCATTCCCTGACCCCCGCCCTGCGGGTGCTGCGCGTCTGCCTGCACCTGATGGTGGCCGCCCTGCTGGCGCTCGCCGCCATGCGGGCCGTGGCCGACCACAGCGCGAACGCACCGGCCGTCGCCGGTACCGCCGTCCTGCTGCTCGCCGTGTACGCCGTCGGGCCCACGCTGCCCCCGGTCCGCGCCTCCACGGCCGCCGCGGCGCTCTGGCTCGCCGCCGTCATGGCGGTCTGGGCCGTCCTGCTGGTCCTCACACCGCTCGGCGTCTGGCTCGCCTTCCCGCTCTTCTTCGTCCAGCTCCACCTGCTCCCGCTGCGCTGGGCGCTGCCCGCGGTCCTGGTCACCACCCTCGTCGCGATCGGCGGGTTCGGCCGGCACACCCACACGCTCACCGTCGGCACGGTCGTCGGCCCCGCGCTGGGCGCGGCGGTCGCCGTCGCCGTGGTCCTCGGCTATCAGGCCCTGTACCGGGAGAGCGAACAGCGCCGCCGCCTCATCGAGGAGCTGACCGCCGCCCGCAGCGACCTGGCGGCCGCCGAGCACGCCGCCGGGGTGCTCGCCGAGCGCGAGCGGCTGGCCCGCGAGATCCACGACACCCTTGCGCAGGGCCTGTCCAGCATCCAGCTGCTGCTGCGGGCCGCGGAACGGGGCGTTCCGTCGCGGCCGGACACCGCTGCCGCGCTCGGCCACATCCAGCAGGCCCGGCAGGCCGCCGTCGACAACCTCGCCGAGGCCCGCCGCTTCGTACGGGCCCTGAGCCCGCCCGACCTGGAGGCCGGGTCGCTGCCCGCCGCCCTGGAGCGGCTGTGCGCCACCACCGCCCGCTCCGCCGGACTGGCCGTGCACTGCCAGGTCTTCGGCACGCCCGTCGAACTGCCCACCCCGCACGAGGTAGCGCTGCTGCGCATCGCGCAGTCCGCGCTGGCCAACACCGTCCGGCACGCGGGTGCCGGCCGGGCCGAGCTGACCCTCTCCTACATGGACACCGAGGTCGCCCTCGACGTGGTGGACGACGGTACGGGCTTCGCAGCCGACCGGGCGCCGGGGCCGGGCGCCGGACCCGCCGCGGGCACCGGCTTCGGGCTCGCCGCGATGCGGGCCCGCGCCCGCGCGCTGCGCGGCACGCTGGCCGTGGAGTCCGCGCCGGGCGAGGGGACGGCGGTCGCCGTCACCCTGCCGTACCCGCAACCGGCCGCCGGGCACTCGGGCGCGGCCCCGCGAGCCCCCGGCGACCGCAGCCAGCACCCCGACCGTGCCTCCGACCCCCGCCCCGACACCCCTCCGGAACAGGCCACCGCGTGACCCACCGTCCCGAGACCGCCACCGGCTCCCGGCCGCCCGCACCCGCCGCCATCGGTCTCCTCCTCGCCGACGACCACCCGGTCGTCCGGGCCGGGCTGCGCGCCGTCCTGGAGACCGAACCGGACTTCGAGGTCGTCGCCGACGTGCCCACGGCCGAGGAGGCCGTCGAACGGGCCACCCGCCCGGACGTCGACGTCGTCCTGATGGACCTCCAGTTCGGCGGCCGGATGCTGGGCTCGCAGGCCACCGCCGCCATCACCGCGCGCGAGGGCGCCCCGCACGTCCTGGTCCTGACCACGTTCGACACCGACGCCGACATCCTCGCCGCCATCGAGGCCGGCGCCACCGGCTACCTCCTGAAGGACGCGCCGCCCGAGGAGCTGGCCGCCGCCGTGCGCGCCGCCGCGGCCGGCAAGTCCGCCCTCGCCCCGACCATCGCGCTGCGCCTGATGGACCGGATGCGGGCGCCCGCCACCGCACTGTCCCGCCGGGAGACCGAGGTGCTCCAGCTCGTCGCCGACGGCCTGTCCAACGCCTCGATCAGCAAACAGCTCTTCCTCAGCCAGGCCACGGTCAAGTCCCACCTGGTGCACATCTACGCCAAGCTCGGCGTCGACTCCCGTACGGCGGCGGTCGCCGCGGCCACCGCGCGCGGGCTGATCCGCCGCTGATCCGCCGTCGGCCGGGGGCCCGGGCCCGGTACCCCCGCCGCCCGGCACGGACTGTCGGTGCCGGGTGCGAGAATCGTGCGCGTACGGACCGCAGAGATCGACGAGCAGGAGACTGACGCATGGCACCGGCCCCGGGCATCCCCGACGCGATGGACCGACCGCACTTCATCGGCATCGGCGGCGCCGGGATGTCCGGCATTGCGAAGATCCTCACCCAGCGCGGCGCCCGGGTCGCGGGCAGCGACGCCAAGGAGTCGGCGACCGCCCGCGCCCTGCGCGACCTCGGCGCCACGGTCCACATCGGCCACGCCGCCGCCCACCTGGCCGCCGACGCCACCAGCGTCGTCGTCTCCTCCGCCATCCGCGACGACAACCCGGAGCTGGCCGCCGCCCGCGAGCGCGGCATCCCCGTCGTGCACCGCTCCGACGCGCTCGCCTCCCTCATGGACGGCCTGCGCCCGATCGCCGTGGCCGGCACCCACGGCAAGACGACCACCACCTCCATGCTGGCCGTCTCCCTCGCCTCCCTGGGCCTGTCCCCGTCGTACGCGATCGGCGGCGACCTGGACGCCCCCGGCTCCAACGCCGAGCACGGCACCGGCGAGATCTTCGTCGCCGAGGCGGACGAGAGCGACCGCAGCTTCCACAAGTACGCGCCCGAGGTCGCCATCGTCCTCAACGTGGAGCTGGACCACCACGCCAACTACGCCTCAATGGACGAGATCTACGAGTCCTTCGAGACCTTCGCCGGCCGCATCCGCCCCGGCGGCACTCTCGTCGTCTCCGCCGACCACCCCGGCGCCCGCGAGCTGACCTCCCGCCTGGCCGGCCGCCTCGACATCGAGGTCGTCACCTACGGCGAGGCCGAGGACGCCGACGTACGGGTCCTCAAGATCAACCAGCGCGGGCTGACCAGCGAGGTCACCGTCGCCCTCGCCAACGGCAAGATCCTCACCTTCACCGTCTCCGTGCCCGGCCGGCACTACGCCCTCAACGCCGTCGCGGCCCTCGCCGCCGGCGCCGCGCTCGGCCTCCCGCCGCACAACCTGGCCTCCGCGCTCGGCACGTACACCGGTGTCAAGCGCCGCCTCCAGCTCCAGGGCGAGGCGGCCGGCGTCCAGGTCATCGACTCCTACGCGCACCACCCCACCGAGATGACCGCCGACCTGGAGGCCATCCGCGGCGCCGCCGCCGGCTCCCGCGTCCTGGTCGTCTTCCAGCCGCACCTCTTCTCCCGCACCCAGGAGCTGGGCACGGAGATGGGCGAGGCGCTGGCCCTCGCCGACGCCTCCGTGGTGCTCGGCATCTACCCGGCCCGCGAGGACCCGATCCCCGGCGTCACCAGCGCCCTGATCATCGACGCGGCCCGGGCCGCGGGCGCCCGGGTCACCGCCGAACCCGACCAGGCCGCGGTCCCCGAGGTGATCGCGGGAATGGTGCGCCCGGGCGACCTTGTTCTCACCATGGGCGCGGGCGACGTGACCGAACTCGGCCCGCAGATCCTCGCGCGCCTGCAGAGCTGACCGGAGGAGAGCAACTCATGCCGTACGAGATCGACAAGCCGGACGAGCAGTGGCGCGCCGAGCTGACCCCGCAGGAGTACCAGGTCCTGCGCCAGGGCGGCACGGAACCGGCCTTCGTCGGTGAGTACACCGACACCAGGACGGCGGGCGTCTACTCCTGCCGCGCCTGCGGCGCCGAACTGTTCCGCTCGGAGACCAAGTTCGAGAGCCACTGCGGCTGGCCGTCCTTCTACGACCCCAAGGACACCGACGCCGTGGAACTGCTCCAGGACCGCTCCCACGGCATGGTCCGCACCGAGGTCCGCTGTGCCCGCTGCGGCTCCCACCTCGGCCACGTCTTCGAGGGCGAGGGCTACCCGACCCCGACCGACCAGCGGTACTGCATCAACTCCATCTCGGTACGGCTGACACCGGACGAGGGCTGAGGCCCGGGGCCGCCGGGCCCGGCACGGGACCGGTCCGGCGGCCGCACACCTCCCGGCCCCGTCAGAACCCCGGCGCCCGCGCCACCGCCGGCAGGATCTGCACCAGCTGCCCCGGGGCCGCCTTGCGGCGGCGCCACTCGCGTGGGTAGCCGAGCGACACCTCCACGTGCGGGATGCCGTCCACCTCGATGGTGCGCGGAATGTGCAGGTGCCCGTAGACGACGGAGGCGGCGCGGAAGCGGCGGGGCCAGTCGGCGGTCGTCTCGGTGCCGCACCACAGGGCGAACTCCGGATGCCACAGCGGGGCGGTCGGCTCGCGCACCACCGGCCAGTGGTTGACCAGCACCGTGGGCAGGTCCCCGGGCAGGGCGGCGAGCCGGGCCTCGGTGGCCTCGACGCGGGCCCGGCACCAGGCTTCCCTGGTCGGGTACGGGTCCGGGTGCAGGAAGAACTCGTCCGTGCAGACCACCCCGGCCTGCTCGGCGACGGCCAGCGCCGCCTCCTTGGTGTGGGTGCCGGGCGGGCGGAAGGTGTAGTCGTACAGCGCGAAGAGCGGGGCGATCACGACCGGGCCGCCCTCGCCCTCCCACACCGGGTAGGGGTCCTCGGGCGTCAGCACGCCCAGCTCCCGGCAGATCGCCACCAGGTGCTCGTAGCGCCGCACGCCGCGCAGCTGTACGGGATCGTTGGACGGCGTCCACAGTTCGTGGTTGCCGGGCACCCAGATCACCTTGGCGAAGCGGCGGCTGAGCACGGTCAGCGCCCAGCGGATGTCCGCGACGTACTCGCCGACGTCCCCGGCGACCAGCAGCCAGTCGGCGTCCGACGTGGGCCGCAGCCGGTCGACGATGGCGCGGTTCTCCTCGTAGCGGATGTGCAGGTCACTGATGGCCAGCAGTCTGCCGGGGGCCGCCCCTTCCCGGTCGGCCTCGGCGGTGCGGTCTCCTTCGGAGCATGGGGTCTGCATCCCCTGACGGTAGGACAGGAGGCGGGGCCGTGGACATGCAGGGGGGGTGGACTGTTGGACACACCGGGGCGCGGGCGCGGTGCTCAGAACGGTCCGGGGCCGCCAGCCGGGAGGTCGCCGCCGCGCCGGATACGGGTGGCCAGCCACAGGTCGAAGCGGTCGTCGGGGTCGTCGAGCCGACGCCCCGTCAAGTCCATGGCCTTGTCGAGCCGGTTGCGTACGGTGTGCCGGTGCACGCCGAGGCGGCGGCTGGTCGCGTCCCACCCGCCCCCGGACTCCAGCCAGGCCGCGAGCGTCGTCAGCAACTCCTCGCCGTGCTCGGCGAGATCGAGCGGGCCGAGCACGGCATCGGCGTAACCGTGCAGCGTACGGCGGTCGCCGAGGTCCAGCAGCAGCCGGCTGGCCGCGCTCTGCCGGGCCTCCTCGGGCACCCCGCTCGCCCGGCTGACACCGAGCAGCCCCGCCGCCTGCCGCAGGGAGACCCGTACCGTCTCCGGCGGGGTGAGCGGGCCGATGCCCGCGGGACGGCGCGGCGCGAACCGGCCGAGCACGTCCCGGACGTCCAGGCCAGCGCCCACCACGGCCTCCACGAGTCCGCTCTCCGCGACCCGGACCAGGCCGCCGGGCACGGCCAGGGCCAGGTCGGCGGCGATGTCCTGCGGGCCGCCGTCCGCCGGGCCGCCGGCCGGGGGCTCGACGACGACGCCGCGCACCCGGTCGTCGTGCAGCCCGGCGGCGGCCAGGATGCCGTGGGCGCGGCCGGCCGCGCCCTCCTCGTCGGACAGCAGCTCCGCGAGCAGCGCCGACCTGCGGCGGCGCTCCGGCTCGTCCATCAGGTGGCGGCGCTCCAGCTCCAGGGAGAGCAGCGAGACCAGGCCGGGGACGACGGCCCGGGCCGCCGCGTCCGGGGCGCCGGTGAGCAGCAGCAGGCCGCGCAGCCGCCGGGCGCCGAGCGGCTGTACTTCCAGCTGACGGCCGCCGGCCGTACTGGACGCGCTGCCGCGCAGGCCGCGGGCGGCGACCCGCTCCACTAGGTCCCGCGCCGCCGCCGGCGGGGTCCGCTGCCCGCCGCCCGTGGCGAGCAGCCGCCCCAGCGGATCGAGCACCGTGGCGCCGACCCCGGTGGCGGCGGTCCACTCCTCCAGCATCGGCTGGAGGCCGCTGTCCGTCGCCGCCGCGGTGAGCCGCCGCTGCGTCGCGAACGCGCGCTGCAACACGGCGCGCTGCTCGTCGGCGCGCGCGTCGAACACCGCCTTGGTGACCGCGATGAACGGCACCTCGTCGGGCACCGTGAGCAGCGGCAGGCCCGCTTCGCGCGCGGCGTCGACCAGCGGTGCGGGGGCTTCCTGGTACGGGAGTCCGCGGCCCAGCCCGAGCGCCAGGCAGGCCGCCCCGCCCTCGGTCACGTCCTGTACGTACGCCCGGCAGGCCGCCGGCTCCATCGGCAGTACCAGGCCGATGGTCATCAGCAGCTCGCCGCCCTGGAGCCACTTGCCCGGATGCAGCAGGTCGGAGACGGTCGCCGCTTCGACCGCACGGTCGAGCTGTCCCGCCGGGACGTCGTAGGTGACCGACAGGTTCAGCTCCGGCCGGGTGAGGAGGTCGGCGATACGCAGGGGCATGGACACAGTGTCCATCAGGTGAAGCCACGGTGGACGGTCAGGCCACAGGGCTCGCTGTTCCGTTTGCGGGGCGACGCATCCCGGTACCCGCTGTCCAAGGACGTATCACATCCCATTTGGCACGTTTTTGCCCTGTTGTGACCGGGGATGCGAAAAGAAGACCGCAGAGGGAACACCCTTCCTACGCAAGACGAACGCAAAGGATGAACGGCCATGCAGGTGGCGTTTCTCGTAGCACCCGAAGGCATCGAACAGGTCGAGCTGACCGAACCGTGGCAGGCGGTGATCGACGCGGGCGGCACCCCGAAGCTGGTCTCCACCGAGTCCGGCCGTGTACAGGCTTTCCACCACCTGGACAAGGCGGACACCTTCCCCGTCGACCAGACCGTGGACCAGGCGCAGGTCGGCGACTTCGACGGGCTGGTGCTGCCCGGCGGCGTCGCCAACCCGGACGCGCTGCGGATGGACGAGAAGGCCGTGGCGTTCGCCCGCGGCTTCTTCGACGCGGGCAAGCCGGTCGCGGCGATCTGCCACGCGCCGTGGACGCTGATCGAGGCGGACGTGGTCCGCGACCGTACGCTCACGTCCTGGCCGAGCCTGCGCACGGATGTCGAGAACGCCGGCGGCACCTGGGTGGACGAACAGGTCAAGGTCTGCACGGGCGGCCCGAACAAGCTGATCACCAGCCGTAAGCCGGACGATCTGAAGCCGTTCTGCGAGACCTTCGTCGCGGAGTTCAAGCGCTGACGTCGGCGGGGTGCACTCGCCGGGCCCCGTGCGGGGGCACGGGTCACCCCTCCTCCAGCACCACCGCGGCCGACTCGGGCGGCAGTCGCAGCACGCCGTCCGGGCCGGCCGCGACGCCGTTCCGCGGGGCGGCGGAGCCGGTGCCGCCGGAGGCACCCGAGACGTCCGGGGCATCCGGCCACGCCGCGAGCACCCGCGCCCGCCCCCTGCCGCCCGGCACCTCGGCCGCACCGGCCCCGGCCAGATGCACCACCACCCGCACCCGGCCGCGCCGCAGGGACAGCCAGCGGGCCTCCTCGTCGTACGTGACCTCCGTACGCGTCATGTCCGGGTCGGTCAGCTCCGGGCGGGCGGCGCGCACCGCGAGCAGCGTGCGGTACCAGGCCAGCAGGGCGGCGTGCGGCGCGCGCTCCGGCTCCGACCAGTCCAGGCAGGAACGGTCCCGGGTGGCCGGGTCCTGCGGGTCCGGGATCTCCGACTCCCGCCAGCCGTGCTCGGCGAACTCGCGGCGGCGCCCCCGCCGCACCGCTTCGGCCAGCTCCGGGTCCGTGTGGTCGGTGAAGAACTGCCAGGGCGTACGGGTCGCCCACTCCTCGCCCATGAACAGCATGGGGGTGAACGGGGCGCACAGCACCAGTGCGGCACCGCAGGCGACCAGGCCGGGGGAGAGGCCGGCGGCCCGCCGGTCGCCGAGCGCCCGGTTGCCGATCTGGTCGTGCGTCTGGGCGTAGGCCAGCAGGCGGTGGGCGTCGGTGGCGTGCCGGTCCAGCGGGCTGCCGTGCCGGCGCCCGCGGAAGCTGGAGTACGTACCGTCGTGGAAGAAGCCGCCGGTCAGGGTCTTGGCGAGGGCGGCGAGCGGCGCGCGGGCGAAGTCGGCGTAGTAGCCCTGGGACTCACCGGTCAGCGCGGTGTGCAGGCTGTGGTGGAAGTCGTCGTTCCACTGGGCGTGCAGGCCGTGGCCGCCGCCGGAGCGCGGCGCCAGGATGCGCGGGTCGTTGAGGTCCGACTCGGCGATGAGGAACAGCGGGCGGCGCAGGTGTGTGGCGAGCGCGTCGACCGCGCTGGACAGGTCGGCGAGGAAATGCCGGGCCCGGGTGTCGTGCAGGGCGTGGACGGCGTCGAGCCGCAGACCGTCGATCCGGTAGTCGCGCAGCCAGGCGAGCGCACTTCCGATGAAGTACGCGCGGACCTCGTCCGACCCGGGCGCGTCGAGGTTGACCGCCGCGCCCCACGGGGTGTGGTGGGTCTCCGTGAAGTACGGCCCGAAGGCGGGCAGATGGTTGCCGGACGGGCCCAGGTGGTTGTGCACGACATCCAGGACGACGCCCAGGCCGTGCCCGTGTGCGGCGTCCACGAGGCGCTTGAGCCCGTCCGGGCCGCCGTACGGCTCGTGCACGGCCCAGGGGGCGACGCCGTCGTACCCCCAGCCGTGCGTCCCGGGGAACGGGCACACCGGCATCAGCGCCAGGTGGGTGACGCCCAGCCCGGCGAGGTGGGGCAGGCGCTCGACGGCCGCGTCGAAGGTGCCGGCGCGGGTGAACGTGCCGGTGTGCAGCTCGTACAGGACCGCGCCCGGCAGGGGACGGCCGCGCCACGCGTGCCGCCAGGCGAACCGGGCGTGCTCGACGACCGCGCTCGGCCCGTCCGGCCCCGCGGGCTGCCGGGCCGAGCGCGGGTCGGGCAGGAGCGGGCCGTCGTCGAGGCGGAAGCCGTAGCGGTCACCGTGGCGGGCCGGTACGTCGGCCCGCCACCAGCCCGCACGGCCGGGGTCGCGCTCCATGGGGACGTGCTCGGTGGGCTCGGCCCCCAGCGGGACGTACCCGGTCGCCACGGCATGTCCCGTGGTCAGCGCACCGTCCGCCGTACGGCCGTCCGTCCGCGCGCCGGCTCCCGCCGGGCCGTCCTCCGCGCGCCCATGGGGCGACACGAAATGCAGCGCGACCCGTCCGGCGTTCGGTGCCCACACCTCGAAGAGCACGGCGGTCCTCCTTCGTCCGGTGCGCGGACGGGGAGAGCCCCGTCCGGCCTCAGACGAAGAATGCCCGCTCCTGCGTCATCGAGTAGCCCGCCTTGGCGAAAGCCGCCGCCATCGGGACGTTCGGCTGGTCCGTTTCGCCGATGATCGTCTCCGCGCCGTGCGCCGCCAGATGGCGGGTGCAGTCCACGAGCAGGTCGTAGCCGTACCCCCGGCCACGGTGTTCCGGCACGATGCCGATGAACCCGATGACCGGTGACTGGAGGTTGCGGGCCGGTACGTGCAGCCCGACGACCTCGCCGCCCCGCCCGGGGCCCGCGGCCCAGGCGACCCGCCACCAGTCGCGGGGCGACGGGCACCAGGTGAAGAAGTCCAGTTCCTCCCGCGCGGCCTGTTCGACGCCGCCCTCGGCGACCGCCTGCCGGGCGTGGGCGTCCAGCGACCCGGTTTCGACCCGCCGCAGAATGTCCAGGAACACACCGTCGTCCGGCTCCGGCCGGAACACCAGCCGTCCCGGCGGCTCGGGCAGACCGCACGCGGGCGTCCAGGTGTAGCGGAACCGCTCGACGAGCGGCGCGAGCCCGGCCGCGGCGGCCACGTCCATCCGGGCGCGGGCGGCGTCCCGTACGGCCTCCTGGTCCCGCCAGCCCGGCGGCAGTTGCAGGACGTACTCGGCGTGCAGGGGCGCGGCGCGCAGCAGCCGGACCGCGGCGCCCGACTCGCCCGGCGCGAAGTCGAGCCAGTCCAGGGCGATCGGCCGGGCGTCGTCCGGCCCGCCCCACCAGGCGGCACGGGCCACCACGACACCGTCGCGCAGCGCCACCCGGGACCACTCCGGGCGGTACTGGCCGCCCTGGGCGCAGGTCGCGTGGCGCCGGCCGAAGGGCAGGGGGCCGACGAGGTCCGTGGTGGGGTCGTCCAGGGTGTGGAACAGATGCGCGTCGTGCTCTTCGAGCGCGCGGAAGACCAACTCGGTCATGATGTCCTCTCGGAAGGCGGTGAACGCGCTCCCGATCGGCTGCGATCAGCCGAGAACAGCCCGGCGGACGGGACGGGAGCGCGGGTACGGGTACGTCGTCACGGCTCTCGCCTCCTCTCCTGCTTTCGGGCCGACGGCGATCGTAGCCGGAGGCCGGGCGCGGTGCCACGGTTTTCCGCCGCCGGCCGCCCCGCCGGCCGGGCCCGGCCACGGTTTCCCTGGCTGGACACCGGCGCGCGGGCACCGGACAATCACCCGCATGACATCGCTGGAGTTCCCGGCCCGACCGGCACGCCCGTCGGAAGCCGACCGGGAGCGCGCCTTGGAACTGCTGCGCGAGGGCGCGGCGCAAGGCAGGCTGTCCCAGGACACCTTTCTGCGACGGCTGGAGCTGGTCCTCGGGGCCCGTCAGCATGCCGAACTGGCCGCCGCCACCGCCGACCTGGCCTCCCGGGGCCGGGTCGAGGGCGCCGTCCTGCGCGCGGTCGGCAAGGTGTCGGCGTTCCACATCATGGTCCGCCGGGCGTGGCGCCGGGAACGGCTGCCGAAGCTGCTCCTCCCCGTGCCGGGCCCGTTCCCGCTCCTCATCGGCCGCGCACCCGGCTCCGGCCTGCGCCTCAACCACGACACCGTCTCCCGGGCCCACGCCGAACTGCGCAGCGCCGGCGGCGCCTGGCTCCTGCGCGACCTCGGCTCCACGAACGGCACGTGCGTCAACGGCCGGCGAGTGGTGGGGGAGGTGCTGGTGCAACCCGGGGACCAGGTGGCCTTCGGCAGCGTGGGGTACGTCCTCACCCAGGGGTAGGGCCCGGCCCTTCCCCGTGCGCGCCCGGCCCCTGTGACCGGATTCTGTGACCGGATTCTGTGACCGACTCCCGTGACCGGCTTCTGTGTACGGAAGGGGTGGAGCATGACGGTGGAACAGAGACCCGCTGCCCGGACCGCGGAGGACGACGACGGCCCCGCGCGGGCCGTGGGGCACGGGTGATGCCGGTGCCCCCGGACACACCCGCCGGCGCCCCGGAGCCCCCCGCGTCGCCGGTCAGCTCGCACAACGAGTGGGACCCGCTGGAGGAGATCATCGTCGGCCGCCTCGACGGCGCGACGATCCCCTCCCACCACCCCGTGGTCACCTGCAACATCCCACCCTGGGCGGCCCGCCTGCAGGGACTGGCCGCCGGCTTCGAGTACCCCCGGGCGCTGGTCGAAAAGGCACAGCGGGAACTCGACGGGTTCATCGCGCTCCTGCGGTCCCTCGGGGTCACGGTCCGCCGCCCGGACGCGGTCGACCACCGGCGGCGCTTCGCCACCCCCGACTGGTCCTCGCGCGGTTTCTGCAACACCTGCCCGCGCGACAGCATGCTGGTGATCGGCGACGAGATCATCGAGACGCCGATGGCCTGGCCGTGCCGGTACTTCGAGACCCACTCCTACCGCACGGTCCTCAAGGACTACTTCCGGCGCGGCGCGCGCTGGACGGCGGCCCCCCGCCCGCAGCTCACCGACGAGCTGTTCGAGCCCGGCTTCCGCCCGCCCGGTCCGGGCGAGGAGATGCGCTACATCCTCACCGAGTTCGAGCCGGTCTTCGACGCGGCGGACTTCGTACGCGCGGGACGGGACCTGTTCGTCACCCGCAGCAACGTCACCAACCGGATGGGCATCGACTGGCTGCGCCGCCACCTCGGCCCCGGCTACCGCATCCACGAGGTCGAGAGCCGCTGCCGGACGCCCATGCACATCGACACCACGTTCCAGCTGCTCGCGCCCGGCAAGGTGCTGGTCAACCCGGAGTACATCGACCCCGGCCGGCTGCCCGCGGTCCTCGGTTCGTGGGACGTGCTGGTCGCCCCCGAGCCCGATCCGATCAAGGACCGCACCCTCAAGGTGACCTCGCTGTGCGGCAAGTGGCTGAGCATGAACGTCCTCATGCTCGACGAGAAGCGGGTGATCGCGGAGCGGCACCACACCGGCATGCTGCGCGCGCTGGAGCGGTGGGGATTCGAGCCGGTCCCGTGCGACCTGCTGCACTACGCGCCGTTCGGCGGCTCGTTCCACTGCGCGACCCTGGACGTCCGGCGCCGCGGCACCCTGGAGACGTACGTCGGCTGAGCGCCCCGGTGACGCCCGGACGGACCCGCCCGTCCGCGCCGTACGGCGGTGAGGAGCCCCACCATGAACACACCGCAAGCGCACCCGGCCCCGGGCCGCGGGCTCCGGAGCCGGTTCAGTGCTGGTGCAGCCCCCGTCCCGCCAGCGTCAGGAACGTCTCGCCGACCGCCTCCGACAGGGTCGGGTGCGCGTGGATGTGCTGGGCCACGTCGGACGGTTCGGCGTCCCAGGCGACCAGCAGCTGGCTCTCGGCGATCATCTCCGAGACGTGTGGGCCGACCAGGTGGACGCCGAGCACGGCCCCGGTGGCCTCGCCGCCCGCGCCGTCCACCGCCGTGACGACCTTCACGATGCCGCCCTGCCCGTGCACCATGCCCTTGGCGACCGCGGTCAGCGGCATGGTGTTGACCCGGACGGCCGTTCCGCGGGCGCGTGCCTGCGCCTCGGTCAGCCCGACCGAGGCGGTCTGCGGAGCGGAGTACGTCACGCGCGGCACGGTCGCGTAGTCCAGCGGCCGGGACGGCACCCCGGCCAGCGTCTCGGCGACCAGCAGTCCTTCCGCGAAGGAGGCGTGCGCCAGGCCCGGCGACGGGGGCGGCAGCAGGTCGCCCACGACGTGGATGCCGGGCACCGCGGTCTCCAGCCGGGACCAGGCGGCGGGCGGCACGAAGCCGCGCTGGTCGGTGCCGAGCCCGGCCGCCGCCAGGTCCAGGCCGTCGGTCACCGGCACCCGGCCGACCGCGACGAGCAGGCGTGCGGCCTCGACGGTCACCTCGCCGCCGGGGGTGCGTACGGTGGCCCGTACACCGGTCTCCGTCACCCCGGCCCCGGTCAGCGTCGCGTCCGTACGGACCGTGATGCCGCGCTTCTTCAGGCCGCGCGCCAGGTGGCGGCCGACCTCCTCGTCCTCCAGGGGCAGCAGCCGGCCGGCGGCTTCGACGAGCGTCACCCGGGCGCCCATCGACCGGTGGAAGGACGCGTACTCGACGCCGATCGCGCCGCCGCCCAGCACCAGCACCGAGTCCGGCAGACCGGGCGCGAAGAGGGCGTCGTCGCTGGTGACGACAGTACGGCCGTCGGGTACCAGGCCGGGCAGCAGGCGCGGGCGGGAGCCGGTGGCGAGGACGATGCCGCGCCGCGCGGTGAACTCCCCGCCGTCCGCGGCCTCGACGAACACGGAGCGCGGGCCGGTCAGGCGCGCGCTCCCGCGCACCATACGCACCCCCGCACGCTCCAAGTGCCCTTCGACGCCCCGGTGGTTGCGCGTCACGATGGCGTCGCGGGTGGCGGTCAGCGCGCCCCAGTCGACGCTGTCGAGCGTGGCCTTCACGCCCCACCGCTCGCGCGCCTCGGCGATGCCGTCCACCAGTTCCGCCGCGTGCAGCATCGCCTTGCTCGGGATGCAGCCGCGGTGCAGACAGGTCCCGCCGACGAGGTCCCGCTCGGCGAGGACCACCCGCAGCCCGAGGGAGGCGGCCCGCAGGGCCGTGCTGTAGCCGCCGGTGCCGCCCCCGATGACGACCACATCGGTCTCGCCGCCGCCGTTGCCGTGCTTCGTGTCTCTCATGCGGCCAGCCTCCGCCCGCCGCCCGTCATGAGTCCAAGGCAATGTTTCCATGGAAGCGATGAACGGCGTTCATGGGGAGGGCGGGCGATGAGTCTGCGGCAGATGGAATACCTGGTCACGGTCGTCGAGGAGCGGTCCTTCACCCGCGCCGCCGAGCTGCTGCACGTCACGCAGTCCGCGCTGTCCCACCAGATCAAGGCCCTGGAACGGGAGGTCGGCGGCCCGCTGCTGGAGCGGATGCCGCGCGGTGTCCGGCTGACGCCCATGGGCCGCGCCTACTTCCCGCACGCCGAACTCGCCGTACGCAGCGCCGAGCAGGCCCGCCGGGCCGCGCTGGCGACGGGCGAGGCGCGCAGCGGCGAGCTGCACCTCGCGACGGTGCACGCGCACGCCACCGGCGTGCTCCCGGAGGTCTGTGTGCGCTGGGGGCGCGAGTACGACGGTGTGCGCCTCGTCCTCCACGAATACGCCACCACCGACGAGCTGTACGAGCGCATGGCACGGGGTGTCGCCGATGTGGCGGTCGGCCCGCGGCCCAAGGACTGGCCGGGTACGGTCACGGTCGTGGGGGAGGAGGAGATGGTGCTGGTCCTGCCGCCCGGCGACCCGCTCACCGGCCGTACCGCCGTACGCATCGAGGAGGTCGCCGACCGCCCGTGGGTGCGCTGTGCGCTGGAGCCGGTCGTGGCGGGCCGCCGGTGGCTGGACGTGGAGTGCGAACGGGCCGGCTTCACACCGCGTACGGCCGTACGCACCCAGCACACCTCCACCGCGGTGCGGATGGCGGCGGCCGGTGTCGGCGTCCTCCTCACCGCCGCCCACGAACTGACCGGCCTCGACTGCACCGCCGTCCCCACCGACCCGCCGTGGCGCCGCGACATCACCGCGTTCTCCCGCGTCCCCCTCACCGGCGCGGCCGAGCACTTCGTGACCTTCCTCCGGGAGGCCGGCCCGGCGCCCGGCGGGCGGTGACCCGGCGGGGCCCCGCCCGTCCCGCCGGACCGGCCGTCACCCCTCCGCCACCAGCAACGCCACCGGATACCGCGCCAGCAGATCGCGCAGGCAGGTGACCGGTTGCCGGAGCTGCCGGCCGGTGAGCAGGTCGTGCCAGGGGCCGGGAGCCGGCAGGGTCAGTTCGGTGTCGCGCCAGCCGCCGCCCTCGGCCAGCCGGAGGGAGAGGCGGGTGGCCACCGTCACCGCCCGCCCGGCCCGGGCGAAGGCCAGGCAGTGACCGGCCGCCGAGCCGTCGGCGTGCAGGGGGGTGTACGTGCCGCGGGCGCCGAACCACTCGGGGCGGTCGCGGCGCAGGCGCAGGGCCGCGGCCGTCAGCAGCATCTTCTCCGCGGAGAGGTCCTGCGGCTCGGCACCGTCGTCCAGCTCGGTGAGCAGGTCGGCACGGAGCCGGGGCGGGCGGCGGTTGTCCGGGTCGACCAGGGCGGTGTACGCGGCCTCGGTGCCCTGGTAGAGGTCCGGTACGCCGGGCATCGTCAGGTGGAGCAGCGCCGCGCTCAGCACGTTGGCGCGGATGTACGGCGCCAGGTCGGCGGCCAGCCCGCTGAGCAGGGACGCCGCCGGTCCGCAGGGCCCCGCGCGCAGGAAGTCGCCGACCGCCTCCTCGTACCCGGTGTCCTGCTCCGTCCAGGAGGTCCGCAGCCCGGCTTCCCGGACGGCCTTGAGCACCGACGGGATCAGCCGTTCGGCGGACGGCTTGCCGAGGCCGAAGGCGGTCTGCCAGGCCGTCCACGCCAGGTGCTGGTCCGGCGGCTGCGGCCCCTCGCCGCCGGCCGGGCCCGCGGACACCCGGCGCAGCAGTTCCCGCCACCGCTCCGGGGCTTCGGTCAGGACGGCGATCCGCGCCCGGACGTCGGCGCTGCGCTTGGTGTCGTGCGTCGAGAGCACGGTCGAGGTCAGCGGCCAGTCCCGCTGGATGCGGGCGCAGTACGCGTGGAAGGTGTCCACGCCCACCGTGGGCGCCCCCGGGTCGGCACCGACCTCGCAGGCCGACAGCAGGGGCACATAGCGGTAGAAGGCGGTGTCCTCCACGGATTTGGCGCGCAGCGCGGAGGACGTCTGGGCGAACCGGGCGCAGAAGTCCTCGCAGTCCGGGCCGTCGCCGAGCAGGCCGAGCGCCAGGTCGCGCACCAGGTCCACCGCCAGCGCCTCGTCCGGCGCGCGGAAGACCGTACGGGCCCGCGCGGCGGCCTCGGCCAGCATCGCCGCGTCCTGCTCGCCGCGCTGCGGGTCCCGCGCGCCCGGGCCGTCGGTGGCGTACGGGCGGTAGACGGGCAGCCGGACCAGCAGTTCACGGATGGCGGTGCGCAGGGCCCACGGCGCGTGGTCGCCCTGGTGGGACGCCTGGCCGCTGATCCGCCCGGCGGTCCGCACCAGCCGTTCGACCTCTGCCGCGAGGTCGTGGGAGACGACCTCGTAGGCGGCGCGGCGCACCGTTTCCTCCCAGTCGCCGCCCGCGTCCGCCAGCGGGGCCACGAAGTCCCGGTAGACGGCGAACAGGCGGCCGGAGCCGAGCGGGCAGACGAACAGGCCGTCGAGGTGCCGCAGTGCGTCGTAGCCGGTGGTGCCCGCGCACGCCCAGCTGCGCGGCAGGCGCTCCCGGCCGGTCAGGATCTTCTCGGCCACCGTCCAGCGCCCGCCGGTGGCGGTGTGCAGCCGGGCGAGGTAGTCGCCGGGGGCGGCCAGGCCGTCCGGATGGTCGACGCGCAGTCCGTCGACGATGCCGTCGCGCAGCAGCCGCAGGACCGTCGCATGGGTCGCCTCGAAGACCTCCGTGTCCTCGACCCGTACCCCGATCAGCTCCGAAATGGTGAAGAAGCGCCGGTAGTTGATCTCGCTGCGGGCCAGCCGCCACCAGGACAGGCGGTACCACTGCGCGGCCAGCAGGCGGGGCAGCGGCAGCCCTTCGGTGCCGGGCCTGAGGGGGAAGGCATGGTCGTGGTAGCGCAGCACGTCGCCGTCGACCCGGAGGTCCGCCAGTTCGTCACCCAGCCGCCCGCCCAGCACCGGCAGCAGCACCCGCCCGCCGTGCCCGCCGTCCCAGTCGATGTCGAACCAGCGGGCGTACGGGGACGAGGGGCCGTCCCGCAGCACCGCCCACAGCGCGGCGTTGAGCGACTCCGGCGCGGGGACGGCCATGTGGTTGGGCACGATGTCCACCACCAGCCGCAGCCCGTGCGCCGCGGCCGTCCCGGCCAGCGCCCGCAGCCCCTCCTCGCCGCCCAGCTCGGCCCGCACCCGCGTATGGTCCACCACGTCGTAACCGTGGGTGGAGCCGGGCACCGCCTCCAGGACGGGGGAGAGGTGGAGGTGCGAGACGCCCAGCGTGGCGAGGTACGGCACGGCCTTCTCGGCCGCGGCGAAGGGCAGGTCCGGCTGGAGCTGGAGCCGGTACGTGGCGGTGGGGGGCGCAGTGGCGGTGGGTGGCGCACTGGAGTCGGCCGTCATGGGAACACCCGTACCCGCCGGAGGGCTTGTTGTTTCATCCGAACCGGGCCGCCCCGGCGCCGGAGCACTTCGTATCTCCCGCCCGTACGGCCCCGGCCCTCCGGCCACCGCGCGGGACGGGCACCCCGACTACGCCGAACGGGCTCCGTCCCCGGCCGTACGCAAGCAGCGGGAACCACCGCAATGGCGGAGCCGCGTATACGGCCTGTGACGTACTCCGGTCGGCGGTCCGCGACGTCCGCCGACCGGCCGCGCACGCCGCGCGGCGTACCTGTGCCGCGCGCCTCGAAGGGGCTCCGGGGCGCCCTTGGCCCGACTCCTACGCGGGCCGCTGGAGCACCAGCATGCTGCGCCCCGGCAGGGTGAGCCGGTCGCCGGCCTGGGCCTTGAGACCGCCGCCGCCGGCGACCGCCTCCGGGTGGGCGGTGTCCACGACCGCCTGCCACTGGCGGCCGTGGTCGACCGGCACGGTGAACTCCCGCTCGTCCGCGTGCGCGTTGAACATCAGCAGGAAGGAGTCGTCGGTGATCCGCTCGCCGCGCGGTCCCGGCTCGGTGATCGCGCTGCCGTTCAGGAAGACCGTCAGCGACTTGGCGTGCGCCGCCTGCCAGTCGCGCTGCCGCATCTCCTCGCCCTCCGCCGTGAACCACGCGATGTCGGACAGTTCGTCGTGGGTGCCCTCCATGGGGCGGCCGTGGAAGAAGCGCCGCCGCCGGAAGACCGGGTGGTCGCGCCGCAGCCACACCATCTGCCGTACGAAGGCGAGCAGCTCCCGGTCCTCCTCGCGGACGGCCACCGGCTCCGGGCCCTCCCCGGCTTCCGTCCCGGCCTCCTCAGTTCCGGACCCCTCGGCTCCGGCACCGGTTTCGGCCCCGGCCTCCGCGCCCGGCTCCGGCGAGCCCGGCCAGCGCACCCAGGCCAGCTCGTTGTCCTGGCAGTACGCGTTGTTGTTGCCGTGCTGGGTGCGCCCGAACTCGTCACCGTGGCTGAGCATCGGCACGCCCTGCGACAGCATCAGCGTGGCGATGAAGTTGCGCATCTGGCGGGCCCGCAGCTCGCGTACCACGGGGTCGTCCGTGGGCCCTTCGGCACCGCAGTTCCAGGACCGGTTGAAGCTCTCGCCGTCCTTGTTGTCCTCGCCGTTGGCCTCGTTGTGCTTGCCGTTGTAGCTGACCAGGTCGCGCAGGGTGAAGCCGTCGTGGCAGGTCACGAAGTTGATGGAGGCGAGCGGGCGCCGCCCGTCGCCCTGGTAGAGGTCGGAGGAGCCGGTCAGCCGGGAGCCGAATTCGGCCAGGGTGCGCGGCTCGCCGCGCCACAGGTCGCGTACGGTGTCGCGGAACTTGCCGTTCCACTCGGTCCACAGCGGCGGGAAGTTCCCCACCTGATAGCCGCCCTCGCCCACGTCCCACGGCTCGGCGATCAGCTTCACCTGGCTGACCACCGGGTCCTGCTGCACCAGGTCGAAGAACGAGGACAGCCGGTCCACCTCGTGGAACTGCCGGGCCAGGGTCGCCGCCAGGTCGAAGCGGAACCCGTCCACCCGCATCTCCTGCACCCAGTAGCGCAGTGAGTCCATGATCAGCTGGAGCACGTGCGGACTGCGCATCAGCAGCGAGTTGCCGGTGCCCGTGGTGTCCATGTAGTAGCGCGGATCGTCGGCCAGCCGGTAGTACGAGGCGTTGTCCAGGCCGCGGAAGGAGAGCGTCGGGCCGAGGTGGTTGCCCTCCGCCGTGTGGTTGTAGACCACGTCGAGGATGACCTCGATACCGGCCTCGTGCAGCGCCCGCACCGCCGACTTGAACTCCAGCACCTGCTGCCCGCGGTCGCCCCAGGAGGCGTACGCGTTGTGCGGGGCGAAGAAGCCGATGGTGTTGTAGCCCCAGTAGTTCGCCAGCCCGGCGTCCACCAGCCGGTGGTCGTGCACGAACTGGTGGACCGGCATCAGCTCCAGGGCCGTCACGCCCAGCTCGGTCAGGTGCTCGATGACCGCGGGGTGCGCCAGCGCCGCGTAGCTGCCGCGCAGGTCGTCCGGCAGGTCCGGGTGGAGCATGGTCAGGCCCTTGACGTGCGCCTCGTAGAGCACCGTCTCGTGGTATTCGGTGCGCGGCGGGCGGTCGTCGCCCCAGTCGAAGTACGGGTTGACCACGACGGACGCCATCGTGTGCGGCGCCGAGTCGAGGTCGTTGCGGCTGTCCGGCCTGCCGAAGTGGTAGCCGTACACCGCCTCGTCCCAGTCGATGCTGCCGCTGACCGCACGTGCGTACGGGTCCAGCAGCAGCTTGGCGGAGTTGTGCCGGTCACCGCGCTCCGGCCGGTACGGGCCGTGCACCCGGAAGCCGTAGCGCTGCCCCGGCATGATCCCGGGGAGGTAGGCGTGCCGTACGAACGCGTCGGTCTCCCGCAGTTCGACGGCGGTCTCCGAGCCGTCGTCGTGCAGCAGTGACAGCTCGATGCGTTCCGCCGTCTCGGAGTACACCGCGAAGTTGGTGCCCGCACCGTCGTACGTGGCACCCAGGGGATACATCTGTCCCGGCCAGACCTGCATGCGTCGACTCTTCCACTTCCTCGATGGGCGCCGCGACGCCTTCAGGCATCACGTCGGTCGTGCGTCGCCGTGTTCGATTGCTGCGTACGGTGCTGCGCGCGTCTCGTGTTCCAACCTGCCCAGAACGGCTGGTTTTTCGCACGATCAGCGCCGAAAGGCGGGCAACCCGCGGCGAAGTCGGATCGTCGTACAGGGCGACCGATATGTGCCGAGCACCATGAGGCAGCAGGGGGGAACAGTGCGCAACATGATGCACCGCCACCTGGGCAAGCTGGTGGCGGGCGCGGCCGTGGCGCTGGCGGGTACCGCAGCGCTGGCCGTGGTGACCCTGCCCGAAGACGCGGGGGCGGCCGACGGGGGGAGCCGGGCCGCCGCGGCCGCGGGGCAGGAGCCGCCGCCGGGCCAGGCGCAGCAGGTACGGCCGGGAGCCGTGGAGCGCGCCCCGGCGGAGGGGCGGGAAGGAGCCGGCCGGGACCCGCTCACGGACGACGAGATCGCGCGGGCGCAGGATCTGGCCGCTCCCCGTACGTTCCGCAGCGCGACCGAGAACGTGCGGGGCGGACCCGGGCCGGAGCCGCTGACCACCGATCTGGCCGAGCTGGGCCCGGAGGAGAGCGGCCGTGCCGACCCGCCGCGCCGGGCGAACGTGTCGTTCTACGACTACCGGTCCGACGCGTACGTGACCAAGACCGTCAACCTGACCACCGGAAAGGTGGAGAAGACCGACAGCCGGCACGGCGTGCAGCCGCCGCCGAACCGGGCGGAGAGCGAGGTGGCGGCCGGTCTGCTGATCGCCGCGCCCGAGGGGGACGGCCTGCGGCGGGACTACCGGCACGCCACCGGCAAGGACCTCACCGGACCGGGTCAGCTGACCGTGGCGGGCTTCGTCTATCGGGGAGCGGCGGAGGGACCGGCTCCGGAAAAGCTCCGCGCCTGCGGGCAGCACCGCTGCGTCCGGCTCTTCACGAAGGTCCGCAACGGCCAGTGGATCGACACCCGGCGCTACGTGATCGACCTGAGCGCGCGCACGGTCGGACGGCTGGACTGAGCCGCCCGGGCGCGTGCCGGTACGGCGTCCCGGCCCGCCGCGGGCCGGCCGCCGCCCGGCAGCACCCGCGCAGCACCGCGCACCCGCATAACCCGAAGCTTCCGTATCACTGTCGTACAGGAGCGTTTCCATGCACGAAAGACCCTTCCGCCGCGCTCGCGACCACCGCCGCCGTGCCCGTGTCCCCGTACGTACCCCCGTTCGTACCGCGGTCCGTACCCCTGTCCTTACCCACCGTGCCCGTCTCCGGCGCGCCGTACTGCTCGCCGCGCCGCTGCTGCTCGGCGCGACGGCCCTGACGACCGGGCCGGCCGCCGCCCAGGCCGCGCCCGCGGCCCCCGCCCCCACCGCCGCAGGGTGCAGTACCCCGTACAGCATCACGCAGACCCTCGAAGGCGGCACGACTTGGCGCATGTGCTGGCACTACGAGGCGAACGCCGGGCTGGTCCTGGACAACGTCTCGTACCAGCCGAAGGCCGAGCCCCGGCCGATCCAGGTGCTGACCACCGCGAAGCTGGCCCAGATCCACGTGCCGTACGACGACGGGGGCAACGAGTACGACGACCTCACCGGGCAGAGCTTCGCCCAGGGGCTCCAGACGCTGGACCCGGGCGAGTGCCCCGGCGGCACCATCAAGGCGGTCAAGGTGCCGGGCGCCTGGGACCCGGAGCACCCGAACGTCAACGGGCTGTGCGTCACCACGCGCGCCCGCGGCCACGCGTACCGCCTGGGCCGCTACCCCGGTGAGACCACCAAGACCCAGCAGGTCCAGGGCAAGGACCTGCTCGTGTACACGGTCAACAAGACCGGGTGGTACGAATACATCGTCGAGTGGCGCTTTTCCGGCGACGGCACGATGAACATGCAGGTCGGCGCCACCGGCACGCTCTCACCCGCCGACTACGACGCGGGCGACGGCCGCGGCTGGCCGATCGGCAAGGGCGCCAAGGACTACGCCACCAGCCACAGCCACAACGTCTTCTGGCGTCTGAACTTCGGCCTGGACGGCTCGTCCGCCAACCGCGTCGAGCAGTTCGACTCGACGACCACCCCCGGGAGCGCCGGGCAGGTCCCGAAGACGAAGACGGTGCGCACGCCGGTGACCAAGGAACTGGCGGGGGACGCGGGCCCGACACGGTGGTGGCGGGTGGTCAGCAACGTCGGCAAGAACAAGGACGGCCACCCCCGGTCGTACGAGATCGTCCCCGGCCGCTCCAGCAAGTACACCGGGCGCGCCTTCACCGGACACGACGTGTACTTCACCGAGTACAACACGTGCGAACAGTTCGCCAGCAACAACCTGGCGAACTGCGGGACCGGCGCGGGCACCAGCGTCGACCGGTGGGTCAACGGCCAGCCGCTCCGCCACCCCATCGCGTGGGTCAACATCGGCTACCACCACATCGCCCGGGACGAGGACCAGGAGCCGATGCCGGTCCACTGGCAGGGCTTCCAGCTCGCCCCGCGGGACGTCACCGCTATGAATCCGCTCACTCCGCCCGAGCTTTCCGGGCACAACGGTCACCTCGGATAAGGGGAGTTGGCGCGGGACTCGAACCATCCTGCTGCACCGCCTCCCGGACCCGCAGTAGTCTGCCTTGATCGTTGGCACGGGGGTTCGGAAGGCGGTGCGCAGGTGAGCTCGGGCGGGCTGGAGTTGCCCCCTGGTGACGACGGCCATGACGGCCAGGACGGTCATGAGGGACACGAGGGCGGCTCCGTCGATGCCCCGCCCGGGGCGGTGTCCCTGGCCCGGCCGATGGAGATCGGCGCGGAGCTGGACTGGGGCGCCGAGGCCTGGCGCGAGGTGCGCACGCGCGCCCGGCGGGCCGGGCGCGCCTACATCTGGCTGAACCTCGTCGAACAGCGGCTGCGGGCCGTCGTGGCGGCGGTGCTGGGCCCGGTCTACGAACCGGTGCACGGCGACGAGTGGGTCATCGCCGCCGCCGGGCCCACCGGGCAGGAGTGGGTGCAGCGGGCGGTGGCGGTCCGCGAGGTCAGCCGCCGCAAGGGCTATCTGCTCGACCCCGCCGACGACAACATCCTCAGCTTCCTGACCCTCCCGCAGCTGCGCGAGCTGATGGTGCAGCACTGGCCGTGCTTCGAGCCGTACTTCGACGACCGGCGGGAGGTGGAGCTGGCCCTCGACGAGCTGGAGGTGGCCCGCAACATCGTCTCCCGCAACCGCGCCCTGACCGGCACCGTCCTCGCCCAGGCGGAGAGGGCCTCCGCCCGGCTGCTGGAGATACTCGGCTCCGGCATCGGCACCCGCACCGCCGGACGGCTGCCCATCGACGCCGTCGAGGACCTGGTCGGCGACCGGTACGCGGACGTCGTCGGCGTCCACACCGACCGGGTGCGCCTCCAGCGGCAGCTGCCCGCCGAGGACCTGTTCGGCGGTGCCCGCCGGCTGGACGCCATCGGCATCGGCCTCAACCTCCTCGTGCAGAACTACTCCGGCCGCCGCATGGTCCGCCTCGCGGAGTCCGGCTGCCGCGTCCGGCTGCTCTTCCTCAACCCCGCCAGCAGCGCGGTCCGCCGCCGCGAGCGGGAACTGGGGCTCAAGAAGGGCGAGATGAGCCGGTCGATCGAGATGAACATCCTGCACATGCGGCGGGTCCGGGCCCGGCTGCGCGACCCCGGGGCCTTCGAGATCCAGGTCTTCGACGAGACGCCCCGCTTCACGGCCTACCTGGTGGACGGGGACGGCCCGGACGGCGTGGCCGTCGTCCAGTCGTACCTGCGGCGCAGCCGGGGCATGGAGTCACCGGTCCTGGTCCTGCGCGGGGGCGGCCGGGAGGTGCTGCGCCAGGGGGCCGACCACGAGGAGGACCCCGGCCTCTTCGGAACGTACCGGGAGGAGTTCGAGAACGTCTGGGCGGATTCCCGGCCGGTGTCCTGAGGGGCTCGGGGGGACGTACGGGGTCCGGAACGCCTCCCGGACCTCAGCCCGTGTCCCCGACAGCGTCCTGCACGGCGGTCCCCTGGTGGTAGAGGACCCGCCGCTCCTCACCGTCCCGCTGCCGGACGGTGGCCCGCCGGGCCGTCCGGCCGTCGAGGACCAGGCTCGCGGGCGGCGAGGGCTGCGAGCACGGGTGCCAGGCGGGCTTCCGTCTCGGGGAGGGTTCCGGTGTCGTCCATGGCACAGACGTAGCAGACACCGCCGGCCGCAGCCGTCACCGCCGTCACGCAGGTTCGCGGGCGGGGGCGGGTCAGAGATGGCGGATCACGCGGGCCGGGTTGCCCACGGCCAGGACGTTCGGGGGGAGGTCCTTGGTGACCACGGCGCCGGCGCCGACCACCGTGTTGTCGCCGACGCGCACTCCCGGGCAGACGATGACTCCGCCGCCGAGCCAGACGTTGTCGCCGATCGTCACGGGCTCGGCCTTCTCCCACCCGGCCCGGCGCCGGTCCGGGTCGAGGTCGTGGGTCGGGGTCAGCAGCTGCACGTTGGGGCCGATCTGTACGTCCGCGCCGATGGTGATGGGCCCGGCGTCCAGGAAGACGGCGTTGAAGTTGACGAACGTCCGGTCGCCGATGCGGATGTGGTAGCCGAAGTCGCAGTTGAGGGGCGGCCGGATGCGGACCTCCTCGCCCACCGAGCCGAGGAGCTCGCGCAGGATGGCGCGGCGCTCGGCGGTACGGGGGCCGGACGGGCCGGTGCGGTTGTAGGCGGCGCACAGGTCGATGCGGCGGACGGTGTCCGCGAGCAGCTCCGGATCGTCGGGGATGTACCACTCACCGGCCAGCATGCGCCGTTTGTTCTCGCCCACCGGAGCCCTCTCGTTGTCCGTTGCCCGTGGCCTCGCCGCTCGTGCGCGGCGGACGCGCCGCGCACGTGTCCCGCCACCGTTGCCGGGAAGCGGGGGAACGTCAAGGAAAATCCGCGTGACCGGTGTGCCGCGGTGGTCGGCTGTGAAGGGCGGGTGGGCGCCGGGGCGTTGTCAGTGTCGCGTGGGAGAGTAGGGGAACACGGGGGAAGCAACACCGAAGGAGGCCGCCATGGGCTGGCATCAAGGGCTGCTCGTCAGCTTCGACTTGGAGACCACCGGCACGGACGTCGAGCAGGACCGCATCGTCACCGCCGCGCTGATACGGCTGGAGGCGGGCGGCCGGGAGGCCCTGCGGGAGACCTGGCTGCTCGACCCCGGTGTGGAGGTCCCCGAGGAGGCGGCGGCCATACACGGGATGACGACCGCTCACGTCCGGGCACACGGCCAGGCGGCGCCGGCCGGTGTCGAGCAGATCACGCAGGCGCTCGCCGGAGCGCTGGAGGCGGGCATACCCCTGGTGGTGATGAACGCGCGGTACGATCTCTCGCTGCTGGACCGCGAGTGCCGCCGGTACGGCCTGCGGACGCTCGCCGAGCGGCTCGGCCGCCGCCCCGCGCCGGTCATCGACCCGCTGGTGCTGGACAAGCACGTGGACCGTTACCGCAAGGGCAAGCGCACTCTTCAGGCCCTCTGCCTGCACTACGACGTCCCGCTGGAAGGCGCACACGAAGCGGGCGCGGACGCGGTGGCCGCGGCCGGTGTGGCGCGACGGATCGGCGAGCGGTACCCGGAGGTGGCCGGGACGGCGCCGGCGGCGCTGCACGCACTCCAGGAGAAGGCGGCGGCCGAGCAGGCCGCCTCGTTCCAGCGGTATCTGCGCCGCTCCGGCGACCCGGCGGCGATAGTCGAGGCGGCCTGGCCGCTGATCCCGTACCAGCGCTCGCGCGAACGCGCCGGGGACCTGCCGGTCCAGGCGTCTCCCTCGCGGGGCGGCGTGTGAGGAGCTGTGCCACGTCTCCTTGAGCGGCGACGGTGACGGTGACGGTGCGTACGCGTCGGTGGGTGTCACGGACGCCCGCGTGTCCCGACGCATCTCGGTCCGGGGACCGGCACCGGTCACTGGAATGGCCGCTTCCAGGAGGGCGGGCGGCCACCGCGGTGAGTTCATGGTGGAGGAAGTGCAAGCCATTGAGTCACGTGCTCGGGGAGTCGTCCCTGCCGTATCGGCGGCATGGGCGGGGCGGAGAACTTCCGCGCCTGCTACGCCGAGCTGCGCAGGGACTTCGTCCCCGCGGTGGTGGCCGGTGAAGCCTGCCGGCGCGCGGCCCGAGGGTAACGGCCAGGAGCGGTTCCCGGGGGAGCGGGCGGCCGGAGGCCGGTGACGACACCGGTCTCCGGCCGCGCCCGCTGGGGCCCGGAGGGTCGGGCCGCGGGGCGGCTGTGGCCGGACCGCGTCAGAAGGGGTACCAGCGCACGGTGGTGTCGCCTTCGCGGAGGGAGGCGATGCGGCGGCGGAATTCCTTGAGGGCGGCGGGGTTGCCGGGGGCGTGCTGGGAGACCCAGGCGCAGCTGGCCGTCTCCCGGGAGCCGCGCAGCACGGCGCAGCCCTCCCAGTCGCGTACGTCCCAGCCGTAGATCCGCACGAACGTGTCGTACGCCGCTGCGGGCAGGCCGTAGCGGTCGCGGCTGAGGGCCATCACGACGAGATCGTGCTCCCGCAGATCGGAGGAGAAGGTTTCGAGATCGACGAGCACCGGGCCGTCGGGGCCCACGTGGACGTTACGGGTCAGCGCGTCACCGTGGACGGGGCCGCGCGGCAGATGCGGCTCCAGCGCGGTGGCGGCAGCGGCGAACGCGTCGCGGCGGCCCCGCAGATAGTCGGCGTCCCGCGCCGAGACCGCGTCACCGGCCAGCCGCAGCCAGCGCTCCACACCGCCCAGCAGCTCACGGCGGGGGAGGGGGAACGGCGGCTCGGGCAGCGCGTGCACCAGGCGCAGCAGGGCGGCCAGGTCGGCCGGTTCGGCGGGGCGTACGGGGTCGGGCAGCCGCTTCCAGAAGGTGACCGGGTGGCCGTTCACCAGCCGGGCCGCCGGCTCGGCCGCGCGTACCGCCGGCACGCCCTGCTCCGCCAGCCAGACGGCGACGCGCAGCTCCCGCTCGGCGCGCTCCAGCAGTTCGGCGCTGCGCCCGACCCGGACGACCGGGCCGTGGTCGCCGGTGGCGAAGACCGCGTTCTCGCCGAGTGACAGCAGCCGGGCGTCGGCGGCGGCGTCGGGCCGCCCGGCCGCGGCCAGGACGTCCCGGGCATGCGCCTCCGTGAACGGGGTGGTGCTCGGTGCGGTCATGGGGCGGCCTCCTGCGGTGCGTGATCGGTACCAGTCTCGCAGGTGCCGGTCCTGGCGGGCCGGGGAGATCCGGAGGGGCGGGGCGGGGTGACCCGGACGGGTAGGGCGGGGTGTGAGGCGGCGGGGTGCGGTCCGGCGGCTCGGTGCGGTCCGATGCGATCCGGCGCGGTCCGGGGGCGGTCCGCGCGCTCGGGGAGCGTCCGGTGCTTGACTGCGCCGGGTGGCGTCACGACGATGACGGCGGCCACCTGCGCCGTTCCGCCCGGGCCCGCGTGGTCCGTTCGTGGTGGTCGGTGGCGTCCTGGGCGGAAAGGTCCGCGGTCGGCGGTGCCGGCCGGGGCGAGCGGATACGGGGGAGACGCGTTGGGTCCAGAGGGTCCCGGACGAGGGCGGAGACGTACGGGGACGAAGGGGGCGAAGGGAACGAGAGCGCCCGGCGGTTCGCGGCCGGGGCCCGGCCGGCTCGCACCGGCGGGCGGACCTGCTCGCGGTCCTGCTCGCGGCCCCGTCCACGGGTCTGCTCGCGGGCCCGCCCGCGGGTCTCTTCTCGGATCTGCCCACGGGCCCGCCCGCGGGACATGGTTCCTGGTGCTGCCCGCCCTGATCCCGATCCTGGTGCTGAGCGTGGGCCCGCTGCTGTACGGGATCGCGCTGGCGTTCACCGACGCGCAGTCGGGGCGGACGCAACCCACCCGGTGGGTGGGCCTGCTGAACTTCACCGACCTGTTCCAGGACACCCTCTTCTGGGACTCGTTCCGGATCGGCCTGGTGTGGGCGCTGGGCGTCACGGTCCCGCAGTTCTTCCTCGCCCTCGGGCTCGCGCTGCTGCTCGGCCAGGACCTGCGGCTGCGCTGGCTCGCCCGCGCACTGGCGATCATCCCGTGGGCGATGCCCGAGGTCGTGGTGGGCATCATGTGGCGACTGGTCTACCACCCGGACGCGGGCGTCCTGAACGAGACGCTGCGCAGTGTCGGGCTCGGCTCCGGCGACGGGCCGGACTGGCTGAGCGGTACGGCCACCGCCCTGCTCGCCGTGATCGTCGTCGGCGTCTGGGCCGGCCTGCCCCAGACCACCGTCACGCTCCTGGCCGGGCTCCAGAACGTGCCGCGCGAACTGCACGAGGCCGCCGCGATGGACGGCGCCGGGGCCTGGCGCCGGTTCCGTACGGTCACCTGGCCCGCGATCAAGCCGGTGGCGCTGGCCGTCTCGGCGCTCAACTTCATCTGGAACTTCAACTCCTTCGCGCTGGTCTTCGTGCTCACCGACGGCGGTCCCGGGGGCCGCACCCGGCTGCCGATGCTGTTCGCGTACGAAGAGGCTTTCCGGTACGGGCAGTTCGGGTACGCCGCCGCGATGGGGCTGGCGATGGTCGCCGTCGTGTCGGTCCTGCTGGCCGTCTACCTCTCGCGGCGGCTGAGGGGGGAGGACGACCGATGACGCACGAGGCCCCGTCCCGTGAGCCGTCTCGGGCACAACGCCGCCAGGCCACCCGCCGTACCGTCGGACGGGCCGGGCAGTACCTGGCCCTGCTCTGCTACCTGGTCTTCCTCGCCTTCCCCTTCCTCTGGCTGGTCTCCACCGCCTTCAAGCCGCCGCGCGAACTGGGCAGCCTGCACCCCACCTGGGTCCCGCGGGCGCCGACACTGGACAACTTCCGTACGGCCTTCGACGAGCAGCCGCTGCTCCAGGCCGCCGCCAACAGCCTGCTGGCCGCCGCGGTCTCGGCGCTGGTCGCGATCGTCCTGGCGACCCCGATGGCGTACGTCCTCGCGCGCCACCGCACGCCCTTCGCGCGGGCGGCGACCGGGTGGGTCGTGGTGAGCCAGGCGTTCCCGCTGGTCCTGGTGATCATCCCGCTCTTCCTGGTCCTGAAGACCCTCCACCTCGTCGACTCCCGGGCCGGGCTGGTCCTGGTGTACGTGGTGTGGTCGCTGCCGTTCGCGCTGTGGATGCTGACCGGCTACGTACGGGCCGTACCGGCGGAGCTGGAGGAGGCCGCGGCGGTGGACGGCGCGGGCCGGCTGCGCATCCTCGTCTCGGTCACCGGTCCGCTGCTGGCGCCCGGGATCGTCGCCACGGGCCTGTTCGCTTTCATCACCGCGTGGAACGAGTTCTTCTTCGCGCTCGTTCTGCTCAAGTCGCCGGAGCAGCAGACGATGCCGGTCGTGCTGACCCACTTCCTCGGGGCCGAGGGCGTCGCCGACCTCGGCCCGCTCGCCGCGGCGGCCCTGCTCGCCACGCTGCCGAGCCTGGTGCTCTTCGCCGTCATCCAGCGCCGGATCACCGGCGGCATGCTGGCCGGGGCGGTGAAGAACTGATGACCGCGCCCGGCACCGGCCCCCGCCGCCGTTCCGTGCTCGCCGCCGCGGCGGCTCTGCCCGCCGCCCTGCTGCCCGGCTGCTCCAACGGGAGGCGGGGCGACGGCGGCCGGGGTGTGCTCCGCTTCCAGTCGCTGGCCTGGCAGAAGGAGTCCGTGGACGCCAACAAGCAGCTGGTCGCGGAGTGGAACCGGCGGCACCCGGACATCCCCGTCCAGTACGTGCAAGGGGCCTGGCCCACCGTCCACGACCAGCTGCTGACCTCCTTCGAGGGCGGTGAGGCGCCGGACATCATCCACGACGCCTCCGACGACCTCGCGGACTTCGCCTACGGCGGCTACCTCGCCGATCTGACCGGCCTCCTCCCCAAGCGCCTCAAGGATGACATCCCCCGGCGCAGCTGGGAGTCGGGGACCTTCGGCGGCCGGATCCACGGCGTCCCCTTCCTCCAGGAGCCGCGCGTCCTGATCGCCGACGGCGTGAAGCTGCGGCGCTCCGGGGTGCGCGTGCCGACCGCCGGGGAGCCGTGGACGTGGGAGGAGTTCGGGGAGGTGGCGAAGGAGCTGACGGGCGGCGGCGGGTACGGCGTCGCCTGGCCGCTGAAGGAACCGGTCTCCGCCACGCTCAACCTCGCCCTGTCCACCGGCGGCCGGATCTTCCGGCGCCGCCCGGACGGCCGGGTGGAGGTCCGGTTCGACGCCGCCGACCAGGTGGTGCCGCGCACCATCCACGACCAGGTCAACGTCGCCCGCAGCGCGGCCCGTACGACGCTGGGCATGGGCGGCGCCGACACGCTGCCCGGCTTCTTCGCCGGCCGGTACGCGATCCTGCCGCTCGGGTTCTCCTACCGGCAGCAGATCGTGCAGCAGGCGCCGAAGGACTTCGAGTGGACGGTGCTGCCCGCGCCCCGGGGGCCCGGCGGTGCGGACCAGGGTGTCAGCCCGCAGACCCTGTCGATCGCGGCGGACTGCCCCCGCAAGGAGGAGGCGATGGCCTTCGTCGACTTCCTGCTGAGGCCGCCCAACATGGTCCGGCTCGCCTTGGGGGACTGGATGCTGCCGACCGGGCAGGAGGCCCTGAAGGCGCCGGAACTGCATGTGGACCGGTACGGCTGGGCGACGGGTACGGCGCTCGCGGACACGCTGCGCGCCGCGCCCGCGCAGTCGGTGCGGGGCTATCCGGAGTGGAAGGACAAGATCGCGACGCCGGGGTTCCAGGAGTACTACAGCGGCGCGATCGACGTGGACGAGCTGCGCCGACGCCTCGTCCACGACGGGAATCTCGTACTGGCCCGGTACCAGCGCTGAGCGGCGCCGCGGGACCCCGGAAATCGTTTGTACGAGACGAACCGTCTCGCTTATCGTTCGGTCATGAGTCCTTCCGTGTCCGGCCGCGCCCAACGGCCCGCCCATATCGCCATGTTCAGCATCGCCGCCCACGGGCACGTCAATCCGAGCCTGGAGGTCATCCGGGAACTCGTCACCCGGGGGCACCGCGTCACCTACGCCATCCCCCCGGCCTTCGCCGAGATCGTCGCCCCGACCGGGGCCGAGCCGAAGTTCTGGAACTCCACCCTGCCCCTCGACGACGATCCGCAGTCCTGGGGCGCGGAGATGGCCGACGCCCTGGACCTGTTCCTCGACGACGCCGTCCAGGCCCTGCCGCAGCTCGCCGCGGCCTACGAAGGCGACGAGCCGGACCTCGTCCTCCACGACACCACGGCCTATCCCGCGCCCCTCCTCGCCCACCGCTGGGGCGTGCCCGCCGTCCAGCTCTCCCCGCACATGGTCGCCTGGCGCGGCTTCGAGGCCGATATGGCGGAACAGATGGGCGATCTGCGCGAGTCCGAGCGCGGCCGGGCGTACTACGCGCGCTTCCAGGCCTGGCTCGACGAGCACGGGATGTCCGGGATCACCGACCCCGACCGGTTCGGGGCCGAGCCCGCCCGCGGCATCGCCCTGATCCCGCGCGCCATGCAGCCGCACGCCGACCGCGTCGACTCCGACCGGTTCACCTTCGTCGGCGCCTGCCAGGGCGACCGCGGCCACCAGGGCGACTGGCACCGGCCGGACGGCCTGTCCGCGGACGCCAAGGTGCTGCTGGTGTCGCTCGGGTCCGCCTTCACCAAGGAGCCCGGCTTCTACCGGGAGTGCATCGAGGCGTTCGGCGGCCTGCCCGGCTGGCATGTGGTGCTGCAGATCGGCAAGCATGTCCAGGTGTCCGAACTCGGCACGGTCCCGGACAACTTCGAGGTGCACCACTGGGTGCCGCAGCTGGCCGTGCTGCGGCAGGCGGACGCCTTCATCACCCATGCGGGGATGGGCGGCAGCCAGGAGGGGCTGGCCAACGGGGTGCCGATGGTGTGCGTACCGCAGGCCGTCGACCAGTTCATGAACGCGGATGTCCTCCAGAGTCTCGGGGTCGCCCGGCACCTCCCCAAGGAGCAGGCCACGGCACACGCCCTGCGCGAGGCGGTGCTGGGCCTGGTGAACGACCCGCAGGTCAAGGCCGCTTCGGAGCGGGTGCGGCGGGAAGTGCTGGCGGAGGGCGGCGCGAAGCGCGCTGCGGACCTCATCGAGGCGGAGCTGCCCGAGGCGTGAAGCGGGTGTTCTGTAACGGAATATCGGTGCATTCCCAATAAGGCGGGCGGATGCGGCGCGTGGATGCGTCGCGCGGCGTGCCGGAGGAAATGCGTTGCGTACAGGAGGGTATGCGGGGCGGATTGGTCCGGGGTGGTGCGAGTGAGTGGCATCACCCTCGGCCGGGCCGTGCCGAGGATTGAGGCGTACGCGAGCCGGGGATTGTTGACCCGTGAAGAAGTCGGTGCAGACCCCCGGTTCTCCGCCGTTCCGCAACGGCGGTCGCGGGCCCCGGCATTCGGCCCACCGTTCTGCGTACCGCGGGTAACTACACCGCCCGCACCCCGGCTGACCTGCGCCATGTTGCCGGAATGTAAACGGAGTTGACTCACCGTCCGGCGACCCGGGTGCGTATTTGACCCCTTCTGCAGCCCTTTGCAATTACGCAAGCTTGTTGTCTATCTCACAACGCCCGGTCGCCCTTGAATTGGTCCCGTCAATCCGACAGGGTTTCGAGCCAGCCCGGCGGAGATCTTCTTCTCCGTCCGGGCCGTTGCGCAACGCTTTCCCCCCACACTGCGAACGAGGAGAACCCTCGAATGGCTCACGCTCACAAGCGTTCCAGCAAGAAGCGGCTCGTCACCGCGATAACCGCGGTGGTCGCGGCCACCGGCATCGCCACCGTCACCGCGGTCACCGCGGGCGCGTCGCCCGCCGAGGGCAAGGTCTACGGCGCCGAGGCCAAGGGCGCCGTCAGCGGCAGCTACATCGTCATGCTCAAGAACTCGGTCCGCGGCGCCGGGGTCCAGGCCGAGCAGAACAAGGACCTGGCCGGCAAGTACGGCGGCGAGGTCAAGCGGACGTACTCCGCCGCGCTGAACGGCTTCTCCGCCACCGGCCTCAGCGCCGAGGAGGCCCGTCGCCTGGCCGCCGACCCGGCTGTCGACAAGGTCGTGCAGAACAAGAAGTTCCACATCGACGCCACCCAGGACAACCCGCCGTCGTGGGGCCTGGACCGCATCGACCAGGACGGCACCCAGGGCGACAAGAAGTACACCTACCCCGACAGCGCGGGCGAGGGCGTCACCGCGTACGTCATCGACACCGGCGTCCGCACCTCGCACCAGGACTTCGAGGGCCGCGCCACCTCCGGCTTCGACGCGATCGACGGCGACAACGACGCCACCGACGGCAACGGCCACGGCACCCACGTCGCGGGCACCATCGCCGGCAAGGCGCACGGCGTCGCCAAGAAGGCCAAGATCGTGGCCGTGCGCGTGCTGGACGACCAGGGCTCCGGCTCCACCGAGCAGGTCGTCGCCGGCATCGACTGGGTCACCAAGAACCACAAGGGCCCGTCGGTCGCCAACATGTCGCTCGGCGGCGGCGCCGACGAGGCGCTGGACGCCGCGGTGCAGAAGGCGGTCGCGTCCGGCGTCACCTTCGCGGTGGCGGCGGGCAACGAGTCCACCGACGCGGGCCAGGGCTCCCCGGCGCGGGTCAAGGAGGCCATCACCGTCGCCTCCAGCACCAACACCGACGAGCAGTCCGACTTCTCCAACTTCGGCAGCGCCGTGGACCTCTACGCGCCCGGTTCGGACATCACCTCGGACTGGAACGACAGCGACCAGGGCACCAAGACCATCTCCGGTACGTCCATGGCCACCCCGCACGTCGCGGGCGCCGCCGCGGTCTACCTGAGCGCCCACCAGGACGCCAAGCCGGACGCGGTCGCCAAGGCGCTGACCGACGGCGCCACGCCCGACAAGATCAAGAACCCGAGCCAGGGCACGCCCAACAAGCTGCTGAAGGTCGGCGAGAAGTAACCTCCCCGTCCGTTCGGCTCCGGCCGCCGGCCGTCGCGCCCGCCCCCACGGGGCGCGACGGCCGGCGTCGTCCTGTCCGGGCCCGGCCGGCGGCTCAGCCGCAGTAGCGCCGCGCCGTCGACTCCCGCTGCGGCGCCTCCAGCAGCCGCAGCCTGCTCTCCACCTCCCGGGGCAGCGGACGCCGTTCCCGCAGCACCCAGGGCAGACCGCCGACCGCCTCGGCGAACGCCCGTACGGACACCGCGTCGCGGGGCACCGTCGAGGCGAGCGTGCCGGTCCGGCGCACGGCGGCCGGCAGCGGCCTGCGCAGCCAGGTGAACCACAGGGTGTTGCGGATGCCCTGGCGTCGGCGCAGCGTCGCGTCGCGGTGCGGCGACGCCCGGTGGTGCACGGTGAGCCGGTCGGCGTACGTCAGCCACCAGCCGTCGGCCGCGAGGTCGGCGGCGAGCAGTTCCTCCTCGCCGCCCAGGACCAGCCGGGGCGAGAAACCGCCCGCCGCCCGGAAGGCGTCGGCGCGCAGCACGGTCGCCGCCGCGAGGAAGGAGCCGAGCGCGGGGCCGGGCAGCCAGGAGGGGGCGGGCAGCGGGGAGTGCCGCAGTTCCTGGACGATCGGGTCCTCCACCGGCTCGCCGTCCGCGCCGTCGGGTGCCGCGCCCGCCTCCGGGGCGTCCGGATGCGGGTGGACCACGATGCGCGCGGTCACCGCGCCCAGCCGCCCGTGCGCGTCCAGCAGGTCGGCGGCCCCGGCCAGCGCGCCGGGCTCCCACCACGAGTCGTCGTCGCAGAACGCCAGGTACGGCGTGGTCGCCACGCGTGCGGCCAGATTGCGGCCCACCGCCCCGGCGTTGTGCGCCAGCGGGATGAGCCGCGGCGCCAGCGGATGGCGGCGGGCGGCGGACGCGCTGCCGTCCGAAGAACCGTTGTCCACCACGATGACCGGCGGTTGCTCGGGCAGTTCGGCGAGCCGGTCCAGGGTGTGCAGCAGGTCGTCGCTGCGGTTGTGGGTGATGACGATGACGGTGGTGCGCGAATCGGTCACGGGAGGCTTCCTCGGGTCGGTGCGGGCGCGCCCGGGACCGGCGCGCCGGTGCGGTACGGCGGCGTACCCCGCAGGAGTACGCAGGAGCCGGGCCCGGTCACGGCCCCGCCTCCAGCGCCCGTACACGGGCTTCCACCGCCGGGGGCAGCGGCCGGCGGCGGGCGAGGGCGGCCGGCAGCCGCCGTACCGCTTGGGCCAGCGCCAGCCGGGCTTCCGGGTCCGTACGGCCGTCCAGCGCCAGCCGCAGCGTGTGGGCGGCGGCGTGCCGCAGGGGGCGGCGCAGCCACGCGGTGAGCAGGACATTGCGGCGTACCCGGGCCGCGCGGCCGGGCCGCGGCGCGCCGCCCGCGCCGTCGGGCTGGTGCCGGGCGACGAGCGCGGGGCAGTAGGCGACACCCCAGCCGGCCGCCTCCAGGTCCAGGGCCAGCAGCGTCTCCTCGGCACCGAAGTGGAGCACGGGGTGGTAGCCGCCGGCCGCCAGGAAGGCGTCACGGCGGGCGACGGCGGCGCAGCCCAGGAAGCCGAGCACCGACGGTCCCGGCAGGTCGGGTTCGCGGCCCAGCGGGGAGGCGGCGAGCACGGCGTTGAGCGGATCGGGAACGGCGTCCGGTCCCACCAGGGTCGCGGCGGCGGCCAGCCCCAGCCGCGGATGCGCCGCGAACACCTCGGCGGCCCGTGTCAGTGCGCCGGGCTCCCACCACGAGTCGTCGTCGCTGAACGCCACGAGCGGCGTGCCGAGCACGGCGGCCCCGTACGTCCGGCCGACCGCGCCGAGATTGCGGCCCGGCGTCAGGACCCGTACGGCCGGGAAGCGTGCGCGCACGGCGTCCGCGGTGCCGTCCGACGAGCCGTTGTCCACGACCACCACGGGCGGCTCCTCGGGCAGCCGCGTCACCCGCTCCAGCGTCGCGAGCAGGCGCTCGCGCCGGTCCCGGGTGATCATGACGATGCCCACCCGCGGGGCGGGCCCGGTGTCCCGCACCGGCACGGCGGCGGGCAGCCCTGCCGTCCGCGCGGTCACGGCCGGTACTCCGGACCCGGCGCGGCGGCGCGGGCCGCACGCCGCGCCAGCGCGGTCGTCGACCTGCCGTCCAGATACGGCAGCACCAGCGCCTGGCCGCCCCACTCCTGGAGCGTGGCCGCCTCCGGCAGCGCGTCCACCGAGTAGTCGCCGCCCTTGACCCACACATCGGGCCGCAGCCGCCGCAGCAGCTCGACGGGCGAGTCCTCGTCGAACACCGCGACGGCGTCCACGCTGCCCAGCCCGGCCAGCACCCGGGTGCGGTCCGCCGCCCGGGTGAGCGGCCGTCCCGGGCCTTTCAGACGGGTGACGGAGGCGTCGGAATTGACGCAGACGATGAGGCAGTCACCGATCCGCCGGGCGCTCTCCAGCAGCCCGACGTGCCCGGCGTGCAGGAGGTCGAAGCAGCCGCCGGTGGCGACCACCGTGCCGCCCCTGGCCTGTACGGACCGGGCCAGTTCGAACGGGTCGGCGGGCCGTGCCGCCGTCGGCCGGTCCGCCGGGGGCGCGGTGCGCCACAGGGTCCGGTTGCCCGCGCCGCCCGCCGCGACGAACGCGGCGGCCTCGGCGACCGCCCGCTGCACGGCCTCCTCGGGCAGCCCGCCGTCGGCCAGCGCGGCAGCCGCCGTGGCGGCGAAGCAGTCGCCCGCCCCGCACGGGTCGCCGTCGGCCCGGTACGGCGCCGGCACCAGCATCGGCGAGTCGCTGCCCGCCCTGGCCAGCAGCGCGCCGCGCGCGCCGAGCGTCACCGCGACGGCCGCGGCCCGCCATTCGGCGGCCAGTTGGGCCCCCCGTACGGCACAGGCGTGCAGCGACCGGTCCTCGCCGGAGGTCAGCGCCCGCGCCTCGGAGGCGTTGGGCGTGACCAGCCGCGCACCCGGCACCGGGCTGTCGCCCTTCGGATGCGGGTCCCACAGCAGCGGGACGCGGCGCGCCACGTCGGCGAGCAGGCCGCGGACCGCCGTCGCGGTGCCGCGCCCGTAGTCGGCGACGAGGACGGCGCGTGCCCCGGCGAGCGCCTCGCGCACCTCGGGTCCGGGCTGGCCCGGCCGCCCGCCGCCGCGGTCGAACCGCACCAGGGGACGGCCGGACGCCATCACCCGGGTCTTCTCCGGCAGCCGGCCCTCCAGCGGGATCTCCACCAGGCGTACGACGCCGTGCAGCGCGCGCCGTACCGCCTCGCTCGCCGGGTCGTCCCCCAGCGCGGTCACCAGGACCACGTCCCGCCCGGACCGTCCGGAACACCCGGACCGCGCGGCCAGCTTGGCGGCGAGTCCGGCGCCGCCCGGCCGGCTGCGGTCGTCGGTCACGTCCACGACCGGGGCGGGCGCGTCCGGGGCCAGCCGCGAGGACGCGCCGTCGATGTCCCGGTCCAGCAGTACGTCCCCCACGACGACGAGGGGCTGACGGGCGGTCATGGGCACCTCCCGGAGCCGGTGCCGCGCCGGGCGCTCACCGCACACCGTCCCGGTCCGCCACCGCGACCTCCAGCGGGACGTCCGCGGCGGCCGGCGCGGGCGGCGGCGCGGCGCTGACGGCGTCGAAGTGCTCGCACAGGATGTGCACCGCGATCAGGTGCGCCTCCTGCACCGTCGCGTTGCTGGCGGACTCCACGCACACCGCCTCGTCGGCGGCGTCGGCCAGCGGATTGGGCCGCGGTCCGGTCAGCGCCCAGACGCGCAGTCCGGCGTCCCGCGCGGTCTCGGCGGCGGCCAGCAGGTTGCCGCTGCGGCCGGAGGTGGACAGCAGCAGGAGCACGTCGCCGGGGCGGCCGTGCGCGGCCACCTGCCGGGCGTAGACCTGCTCGAAGCCGTAGTCGTTGCCGATGGCGGTGACGCTGGAGGTCTCGGCGTGCAGCGCGATGGCCGAATAGGCGGGGCGGTCGTGCTGGTAGCGGCCGACGAGTTCGGCCGTCAGATGCTGGGCCTGGGCGGCGCTGCCGCCGTTGCCCGCGGCGAGCAGCCGGCCGCCCACCGGCAGCACGGCGCCGAGGTGGGTCCCCCAGTCGGCTATCCGGCGCAGGTGGTGGCGGCGCAGCTGGTGCACCGCGTCCTGGAGCGACTGGCAGTGGCGGTGTGCGGCGTCGAGGGGCTGGCTCATGGTCGTCGGGCTCCCGGGAGCGCTCCGGGGCCCGCACCTCCTTCACACGTCTGCGGCGGGGTGGTCAGGGCGTCGGCCGGTTGCCGGGCGGTGGGCGGCCCGGTGATCAGGCCACCTCGGTGACGGCGGGCCGCGGGCTCAGCACGCCGCGGTACACGGCCTCGGTGCCGGCCGCGACCTGCTCCCAGCCGTACCGGGCCAGCACGCGCCGGCGGCCCGCGGCACCGCAGGCGGCCCGCCGCTCGCCGTCCAGGAGCAGTTCGCCGGCCGCGTGGGCCAGCGCGGCCGGATCGCGGGGCGGCACCAGCCGTCCGCAGTCCGGGTCGGCGACGGTGTCCAGCTGCCCGCCGACCGCGGTGGCCACCACCGGCGTCCCGCAGGCCATGGCCTCCAGCGGCACGATGCCGAACGGCTCGTAGTCCGCCGGGCACAGCACCACGTCGGCGGCGCGCAGCAGCGCCGGTACGTCCTCGCAGCGCACGCCGCCGGTGAAGGTCACCCGGTCGGCCACCCCGGCGGCGCGGGCCAGTTCGCGCAGCCGCCGTACCTCCGGGTCCTGGTCGAGCCGGTCCTCCGGCGGCCCGCCGGCGATGACGAGCCGGGCCTCGGGCAACCGGGCCAGCGCGGCGACGGAGACCTCCGCGCCCTTGCGGGGGACCAGCCGGCCGAGCTGGAGGAGCAGCGGCCGGTGCGCGCCGTGGTCGGCGACCGGCCCGTCGGGCGTGAAGCGCGCGGTGTCCACCCCGCACGGCACCACGCTGACCTTGCTGTCGCCGATGCCCATCCGGCCCAGCTCGGCGACCTCGTCGCGGCAGGTGGCGATGATCCGGTCGCAGCCCTCGCCCACCTCGATCTCGCTGGTGACGCGGGAGCGCGGGCTGGTGTCGGCGTCGCCCTGGTGGCGCCGCTTGACGGTGCCCAGCGCGTGGTACGTGTGGGCCAGCGGCAGCCCCAGCTCACGGGTGGCCCGGAGCGCGGCCAGACCGGACATCCAGAAGTGCGAGTGGACCACGTCCGGTGTCCGTACCCGCCACTCGGCGGCCAGCCAGTCGCCGAACGCCGGCATGTACGGCCACAGGGAGTCCTTGGGCACGTGCCGCGGGGGCCCGGCGGGGACGTGCCGGACCCGTACGCCGGGCCGCAGCACCACCTCGTCCGGCAGGCCGGCGGCGTCCCGCCGGGTGTACACGGTCACCCGGTGCCCCCGGTCGGACAGCGCACCGGCCAGGCGCGCGACGTGGACGTTCTGGCCGCCCGCATCGACGCCGCCGAGCACCGCCAGCGGACTGGCGTGCTCGGACACGAGCGCGACGGACAGGCGCGGGATGTTGCCGTGAGGGGTCATGCTTGCACCTCCGTGATCAGGCGTTCCCAGTCGTGCAGGAAGCGCTTGAGCCCGTAGCGCTCCAGGGCCGCCTGGCGGGCCCGCGCGCCGTCCTCGGCCGCCGCGTCCGGGTCCTCCAGGTACGTCCGGGCGGCTCGGGCCAGGACCTCGGGCCGGTTGGAGAGCGTGCCGGCGCCGGGTGGCACCGCCTCGGCGGCCTCGGTGGTGGCCAGGGCCACCACCGGCATGCCCAGGTGCATGGCCTCCAGCAGTGACAGGCCGAGCGAGGTCCAGCGCACCGGGTGCAGGTAGAGCCGCCGCTCGGCCATCGCCGCGTGCAGTTCGGCCTGCGGGAGGTCGGCCGTGCGGCAGCGGTCCGCCGGCAGGCCCAGGTGCTCGGCGAGGCCGTCGGTGCGCATGCCGAAGACGTCCAGCGGCGCGGCGGCCGACAGCTGCGGCAGCAGGTCGGTGCCGACCGTACGGCCGCGGCGGACCGGTTCGTTGACGACGACGGCGGCCCGTTCGATCCGGCCGGTGTACCGGTGGCCGGGGTCCACGATGCCGTGCTCGATCACTTCCGTACGGGTGCCGCCGTTGTCCCAGAACAGCCGGTTGAAGTGGGTGACGTGCACCAGCACCAGGTCGTCCCGGTCGGCGCACGGGTGGCGGGTGTGCGGCACGTCGCCGTCCGGCGCGTTGTGCTCCAGGTAGACGGCGGGCACGTCCCGGCCGGGGCGGCGCCCGCCCAGCCAGCGCTCCGCCAGTTCGGCCTCGTGCGGCCGTTGCAGCACGACCAGGTCCACCGGGGCGTGCCGCAGCTCCGCCGGGGTCTTCTCCACCACCGATTCGGGCCAGGGGAAGGTCCGGGCCCGGCCCAGCCCGTCGGGGCCGCGGTCGGGCGTGACCGGCACCAGATAGGTGTGCGGTCCCTGGACGAACGCGGTCGTCCAGGACCCGTGGACATGCCAGAGCAGGATGTTCATACAGTCGCACCTCGTTCGGTGTCGGTCGCGGTCCGGGCGGTGCCGCCCGGCCGGCGGGCGGTCCCGGGCGCGCCGCGGGCGGCGCCGGGGCCGGTCAGCCGGGACACGGCCGCGAGCAGCGCGGTGTCGCTGACCGTGTCGAGACAGGGGTGGCCGGGCACCGGGCACCGCCGGGCGCGGCTGCCCGCGCACGGCGCGTCCTGGTCGCCCAGCAGCACGTGCGGCACGCCGTAGGGCGCCCACAGCCGCGCGGGCACCACCGGCGCGAACAGGCAGACGACCGGCGTCCGCACGGCGGCGGCCAGGTGCGCGGGGCCGGTGTTGCCGACGACCACCGTCCGCGCGCCGGCCAGCACCCCGGCGAGCTGGTGCACGTCGGTGCGCCCGCCGAGGTCCAGCGCGTGGCCGCCCGCGACGGCGGCGGTCAGCTCCCGCTCGCCGGGCCCGCCGGTGACCACGACCCGGTGCCCGGCCGCGCTCAGCGCGCCCGCCGCCCGCGCCGCCCGCGCGGCGCTCCAGGCGCGGGCCGGCACCGCCGCGCCGGGGTGCAGCACGACGTACGGATCGCTGCCGGTCAGCGGCGTGGTGTCGGGCGGCGGCAGGACGCCGAGGCCGCCGTCGTCGCCGGGCGGCAGCGCGAACCCGGCGTCCCGCGCGAGGTCCAGCGCCGCCTCGGCCTCGTGCCGGTGCGGCTTGCGGTGGTGCCGCAGGTCCAGCAGCGCGCCGGGGTAGTCCACGCTGTCCGCCGCGATCCAGCCGATCCCGGCCAGCTTCAGCAGCAGCGCGGCCGGCAGCGGGCTCTGGTGGTACGAGACCAGCACCAGCGCCCGGTCGAACCGGCCCGCCGCCAGGGTGTCCACCAGCTCCTCGGTGATCCGCCGGTCCACCGGGGCGGGCCGCAGGCCCACCCACGGCGCGTCGTGGACGATCACCTCGTCCACACCGGGCAGCAGCCGCGCCGCGCGCTCGCCCAGCGGACCGCACAGCATCGCGGTGTACGACGAGCCCGCCGCCACGGCACGCACCGCCGGCCCGGCCAGCAGCACGTCGCCCGCGCTGTCCAGCCGGACCACCAGCGTCCGCGGAGCAGAGGTCATACGGCGTCCTCCCCGGTGCTCCGGCCGTGCAGCAGCAGCCGTACGGCACCCGGCAGATCGCGCGCGTACTCCCGCGCCGTGACGACCTCCTCCGCCCGTGTCATCGGCGTCGGGACGAGCACGCCGCGCGCGCCGGCGGCCCGTGCCGCGGCCACGTCCGCGCCGATGTCGCCGACGACGGCGGTGCGCGCGGGGGAGACGCCGAGGTACGCACAGGCGGCGAGGACCAGACCGGGCGCGGGCTTGCGGCAGCCGCAGCCGTCACCGGGCCCGTGCGGGCACACCGCCCACACACCGAACGGCCCGAGCCGCGCGTCGATCTCCTGCCGCACGGCCGCGACCTGGTCGCCGGTCAGCAGGCCGCGGGCGACGCCGGACTGGTTGCTCACCACGCCGACCGCCAGCCCGCGGGCCCGCAGCGCGTCCACCGCCGCCCGTGCGCCGGGCATCGGCTCCACCAGCGACGGGTCGCCGTTGTACGGCACATCGGCCACCAGCGTCCCGTCCCGGTCGAAGAGCACCGCCTCCAGCGGGCCCGTAGCACCGGGCGGCGGCGGGCCTGCGGGAACCGGAACCCGCGCCGGGTTCCGCCGTCCCGGCGCGTACAGCCACAGGTGCCCGGTCTCCTCGCGGTCCGCCGCCGAGTCCGCGACCGCCGTGGCCCCGCGCGCGCTTGGCGCGGGGTTCCGGTACCTGTCCAAGGGGTGCGTATCCACGGGCTACACCCGCTCCGGCACCGGCTGCGGCGTGGCCTGCGGCACCGCGGGCACCGGCCGTACGCTCAGCGGCGCCACCCGGCGGTGCCGCAGCAGACCGCGCAGCCAGTGCCCGGTGGCGGCCGGCGGGATGAGCACACTGGTCACCGCCATCGTGGCCACCTCGTCCCGGGTACGGGGGCCGGGCGCGATCCGCGCCCACGCGAACTCGGCCGTACCGCCCAGCCACAGCCCGGCCAGCGCCGCCGCCGTCCGCCGCCGGCCGGCCGCGGCACAGACCAGCGAGGCCCCCGCCGCCGCCGTCACCGCCAGGTGCCACGGCAGCCGGCCGCGCGGCGCGTCCGCGTGGTGCCACCAGTCCGGGCCGTGCTTGCGGGTCATCAGGACGTCGTCCGCGTTGCCCGCCTGGAGCCGTACGGAGACCCAGCGGTCGGCGGGGCGCACCGGATGGGTGGTGCGGCGGGTACCGGACGCCAGCGTCCAGCCGGCCGCCAGGACCCGCAGCGCCAGGTCGGCGTCCTCCCGGAAGGCGCGCCGGAACCGCTCGTCGAAGCCGTCCACGGACTCCAGCGCGTCCCGCCGGTACGCCATGTCCGCGGTGATCCACTTGGCGGTGGCCAGCCCGGCGGTGTTGCGCTCCCAGTCGGTGGACCGGCGCTCGGCGGGCACCGGCACGGCGATCCGCGCGGTGATCCCGGCGGTGCGCGGCGACGCGGCGGCCAGGTCGGCGGCCAGGTCCGTGCCCCAGGTGGGACCGGGCACCACATCGTCGTCCAGGAACACCACCCACGGGGTGGCGTCCGCCGCCCGCCAGCCGGTGTTGCGGGCCGCGGCCGGTCCCCGGGCGCAGCCCGGCACGACCTTCGTCCGGTCCCGCAGCGCTCCGGGGATCTCGGCGGGCAGCGGGGTGCAGTCGTCCAGTGCCCGGTCGTCCACCAGCACGATCTGGAGCGGCTGCGGCCCCTCGGCCGCGGCCAGCGCGCGCAGGCACGCCGTCAGACTGGGCCGCCCGAGTGTCGGGATCACCACCGTGTAGTCGGTGGGCGGCGAGGTCATCGCACCGCCTCCTCACCGCTGTCCGCGACCGGCAGCCGCGCGGGCTCGGCCAGTTGGCCGTACGAGGCGGGCGCCAGCGGCTCGTCGCCACCGGACGGAAGGCCGGATGCGGTCCCGGATGCGGTCCCGGACGGGGTCCCGTCCGGGAAGGACAGCACCTCGGCGGGGTGCCGCGCCGACCGGTTCCCGGCGGCGAAGAACTCCTCCCGCCGCACCGCGAACGGGCCGATGGCCAGCAGGTCCACGGGGGTGGAGCCGAAGCACTCCAGCGCGTCCCGCGGGTCGTCGACCATCGGCCGGCCCGCGGTGTTCAGGCTGGTGTTGACGACGACGGGCAGCCCCGTGCGCCGCTCGAACTCGGCCAGCATCCGGGCCACCAGCGGCTCGTCGGCCGGGTCCACGGTCTGGATGCGGGCGGTGCCGTCCACGTGCACCACGGCCGGGATGCGCTCCCGCCACTCCTTGGCCACGTCGTGCACGAACAGCATGTACGGGCTGGGCAGCTGACCGTCGAAGATCCTGCCCGCCCGGTCGGCCAGCACCATCGGCGCCACCGGCCGGAACTGCTCACGCCCCTTGACGTCGTTGAGCCGCTCCAGGTTCGCGGAGTGGCCCGGGTGCGCCATCAGGGAACGGTGCCCGAGCGCCCGCGGCCCGTACTCCGAACGCCCCTGGAACCACGCCACGATGGAGTTCTCCGCCAGCGCCTCCGCGACGGTCGCGGCGATGTCCGCGGGCCGCTCGAAGGGGACGGCGGCGGTCCGCAGCCACGCCTCCAGCTCCGCGTCGGACCAGCCGCGGCCGAGGTCGGCGCCGGGCATCGGCGCGGGCTCCTCGCCGCCGTCGGCGCTCAGCAGCAGCGCGCCGCCGAGCGCGGTGCCCGCGTCACCGGCCGCCGGCTGCACCCACACCCGGTCGAACGGTCCCTCGCGCGCGATCCGGGCGTTGGCCACGCAGTTCAGCGCCACCCCGCCGGCCAGTGTCAGCACGCTGTCGTGTGTCCGGCCGTGCAGCCAGCGGGCCAGGTCCAGCAGCGTCTCCTCCAGGACCAGCTGGGCGCTGGCCGCGAGGTCCGCGTGCGCCTGGCTCCACGGCTCGTCCGGGTGGCGCGGCACACTCAGGTCGGTCCACGGCACATGCGCGGCGTGGAAGCCGCCGTCGCCCGTCGGGTACACGTAGCGGCGCAGCTCGGGCAGCATCCGGGGGGTGCCGTACGAGGCCAGCGCCATCACCTTGAACTCGTCGGAGGAGCGCAGGAATCCCAGGTGCGCGGTCAGCTCCTCGTAGACCAGGCCGAGCGAGTGCGGCAGCTCCTGCGCGTACAGCGGCTCCAGCTTGCCCTGGACGCGCTGCGCGGCCAGATGCGAGGTGGCCTCGCCGCGGCCGTCGAGGACGAGCACCGAGCAGTTGTCGGCGTCCGGCGCGGCGAAGGCGGCGGACGCGGCGTGTGCCATGTGGTGCGGGACGAAGCGCACCCGCTGCGGATCGAGCCCGGGCAGCGCGGTCTTGAGGAACCCCGGGGCCTCGCGCGCGTACGTCAGGCGCAGGTGGTCCCAGGGGTCGTCCAGGCCCATCTGGTCGGCGGGCCGGGCGAGCCGGGGGTCGAAGGAGTATGCCACCGCGTCCAGGTCCTCGGGGCGCAGGCCGGCCGTGGCCAGGCACCAGGCGGCGGCCTGTTCGGGCATCTCCCAGGCGGAGAAGGGCACCGGCCGCTTGCCGTGTTTGCGCCGCGAGAAGCGTTCCTCCTCGGCGGCGGCGACGGTCTGCCCGTCGACGACGAGGGCGGCGGCGGGGTCGTGGAAGAGCGCGTTGATGCCGAGAATGCGCATGGAAGTTCGCTGGCCTTTCGTGGGGAGGGACGGCGGCCGGCCGCCGTCCGGTCGGGGGCGGCCCGGACGCCGCGGGCCCCGGTTTCCGGCCGCGGCCGGAACGGGAGGCGGTGTCAGGCCCCTTGCCGCTTGCGGAACCAGTCGACGGTGCGCGCCAGACCGTCCCGTGCCGCCACCTCGGGCTCCCACTGGAGCTTGCCGCGGGCCATGGTGATGTCGGGGCAGCGGACCGCGGGGTCGTCGGTGGGCCGTTCGATGAACCGGATCCGGGAACGCGAGCCGGTCAGGTCGATGATCAGCTGGGCCAGGTCGAGCATGGTGATCTCGACCGGGTTGCCGAGGTTCACCGGGCCGCGCAGATCGGAGGCGGCCGCCGCGAGGATGCCCCGGACGGTGTCGTCCACATGGCACAGCGAGCGGGTCTGCCGCCCGTCCCCGGTGACCGTGAGCGGCTCCCCGGCCAGCGCCTGCCGGATGAAGGTCGGCACCGCCCGGCCGTCGTGGCCGCGCATCCGCGGCCCGTAGGTGTTGAACAGCCGCACGATGCCGGTGTCGGTGCCGTGGGTGCCCGCCTCGGCGGTCGTCAGCGCCTCGCTGAAACGTTTCGCCTCGTCGTACACGCTCCGGGGGCCGACCGGGTTGACGTTGCCCCAGTACGTCTCGCTCTGCGGGTGCTGCTGCGGATCGCCGTAGACCTCGGAGGTCGAGGCGAGGAGGAAGCGCGCCCCGTGCGAGCGGGCCACCGCGAGCGCGTTGCGCGTCCCCAGGCTGCCGGTGTCCAGCGTGTGCAGGGGCAGCCGCAGGTAGTCGGCGGGCGAGGCGGGGGAGGCGAAGTGCAGGACGAGGTCCACCTCGCGCCCGATCCGGAACGGCTCGGTGACGTCGGCCTCCACGAACGTGAACCCGGACCGCCCCTTGAGGTGGGCTATGTTCTCCCGCGCTCCGGTGCTCAGGTCGTCCACGCAGGTCACGGAGGTTCCCTGGGCCAGCAGGGCGGTGCACAGGTGCGAACCGACGAAACCCGCGCCGCCGGTCACCACGGCGTGTTTCCAGGTCCGGGACAGGGCGGCGTTCATGGGGTCTCCCTCGACTAGGGGTCTACCGGACACCGGGTGCCTCGCCAGCCCCATAAGAAACGTCACGCTCGGCGACACTGCGTACGCCTATGGCATCGCTTAAGCTGAAAAGTCGCCGCACGGCGGGGCGTTCCGGCCCGGTGGCGGTCCGCAGCGGTCAATTCCCGTACGTCAGGCCGTACGCACCCCGTACGTCACCCCGTGTGTCGAAGGGACATGGCCACCGGTGCCCGCCCCGGACACCGCCGCACAGTCACCCGTACGGCCGGGCCAGCGACCGCAGCAGCCCGCCGAGCAGCCCGTCCCCGTCCGGCGGCAGCGTGTGCGGCACGGTCTGCGCCCGGCCCTGCGGCGACAGGCACCAGGCGAACAGCCGGTCCAGCTCGGCGGCCCCCGCCTGCTCGCAGCGCAGGACGGCCGGCCAGCCCAGCGCCGCCGCCTGCGCGCTGACCTTCGCCCCGCCCTCGACCGGATCGACGGCGAGCGCCGGGGTGCCCGCACGCAGGGCCAGCACCATGCCGTGCAGCCGGGTCGTCACCACCACGTCCAGCCGGGCCAGCACCGCGTGCAGTTCGTCCGGCGTCGCGGGCAGCCGCCAGTCCCGTGAGTCCAGCCGGGTGTCCAGCGGCAGGCGCGCCGCCTCCACGGTGGCCAGCCAGTCCGTCAGCGTCCCGGTGACCTCGTCGTGCCGGCGCCGGGCGCCGTACTCGTGCTGCCCGCCGGTCAGCACGACGCCGACGAGCGGCACACGGGACGGTCCGGGGGCCCGCAGGCTCAGGTCCTGCGCGCCGGTCCGCTGCCCGGCCAGGTCGCGGGCCAGCACCTCGTCGAACCGGGTCACGGCCGGATCGTCCGGATCGGGTACGGACACGCCGACGGCGACCCGGCGGCAGCGGGCGAACCGGTCGTGCAGCGCGAGCAGCGGGCTTCGCCCGCCGTCCGGCGACGGCCGCGAGTGCACCGGGCCGCAGGCGAAGACCAGATCGGTGTAGGCGGTGGGGTCGGCGTCGTCCAGGTGCAGCGCGTCCGGCCGGAACACCGGCGACCAGGCCGTGTCGTACCCGATCCCGGCACCGCGCAGCGCGTCCTGCACCGCCTCGGCCGCGAGCATGTCCCCGGCCGTCACCTCGCCGTGCAGAAAGCTGAACCAGCCGGTGAGCAGGACGCGGTGGCCCTGCGCGGGGACGGCCACCGGCCCGCGCCGCTCCGGCGCCCTCACGACGCCGGGACCGGTACCGGCGCCGTTTCCGGGACCGGCACCGGTTGCGTCCTCGCTGCTGCTGCGGGCGCCGTGGCCGCCCGTTCCGGCAGCCGTACGGGCTCCGGCAGCCGTGCCACGGCCGTCAGCACCTCCGCCGCGGTGATCCGCAGCAGTCGCCGGTCCGGCTGCCCACCGTGTGCGTCGCCGGGACGGGCCCGGTCCAGGTGGTCCGGGTGCCACAGCACCTGGTGCCGGGGCAGGCCGGGCGGACCCCACAGGCGGGGTGCGACCGGCCCGAAGAGCACCACGGACGGCGTGCCGAGCGCGCTGGCGAGGTGCGCCAGCCCGGTGTCGCCCACGATCACCGCGCGCGCCTGCGCGACCAGCGCCGCCAGCTCCCCGAACGGCACGTCCGACGAGCCGCCCAGGACCGCCGACGGAGGCAGCCCGGCCTGGACGGCGACCTGCCGGGCCAGTGGCCCCTCGCCGGCCCCCGCGGTGACGACGACCCGGTGCCCCGCGCGGTGCAGGGCGTGCGCCACCGCGGCGAACCGTTCCGGCGGCCAGCGGCGCGCCGCGGCGTCCGCGCCCGGGTGCACCACCACCGCGCCCGGCGCCGGGGAAGGCGCCGACGGCGTGCCGATCCGCAGGTCGTCCGGGTCCGCCGGAACGCCGTACCAGGTCAGCAGCCGGCACCAGCGGCTGCGCTCGTGCTCGTCCTCCCGCCAGACCGGGCCCGCGATCCGGGGCATGGCGGGGTGCGCGTACGCGAACAGCCGGACCGGGCGCAGCGCCTGCAACGGCAGGTGACTGGCGGGCCCGTTGCCGTGCAGGTCCACGGCGACGGCCGGCGGCGGGCCGGTCCAGTCGATCGTCCGCGGCACCGCGCGGCCGGGCGCGGAGGCGGGCAGCAGCCGGTCGACCACGCCCGTCGCCGCGGCGGCCTCGGCCAGCCGGGCCGGCGCGGCCAGCACCAGCTCGTGCTCCGGATGGGCGGTACGCAGCGCCCGCAGTGCGGGCACCGCCGTCAGCAGATCCCCCAGGCCGAGCGCCCGGAGGACGAGGATGCGCGGCCGGTCGGCGCGGGCGAGCGGACGCGGGCGGGCCGAGGTCATACGAGTGCCTCCTTGGCATTCCGCCGGAGCCCTGGGGGTGTCGGCGGGGGGCGGTACGGGGCTGCGCGGGCCCGGCCTCGCACGGGCGCGGACCGCTGTCACCAATGTGCGGTCACCACCGGCACCCCGCGACCGCATGGGGCCCGGCGGGGGGCTCGCCGGTTACGAGTGCCCGCCGGGGCTTTCACGTACTCGTGCGCCGTCGGAAGGCCTTCGGGGTACGGGTACGTACCCGTACCCTTGAGTGATGGAGAGGAGTATGGCGATGTCTGATGCCAACGTCCGGATTCCGGAAGAAGCCAAGGAGCGACTGGCCGCGATAGCTGCCGGTGAGGGCTTGTCGCTGCGGGCCTATCTGGCCCGTCTCGCCGACACCCTGCTGACGCCGCAGGAGCGGGCCGAGCAGGCCGAACAGGCCCGTGCGGCGCTGCACCGGTGGACGGGGTACGCCCCGGGCCCGGCCGAACAACAGGACCTGGACGAGGAACTGGACCGGCGCCTGGCCCGGGCGGTCGGCCGGTGAGCGAACCGGTGCACGTCGTCCTCGACGACACGGCGATGGCCGCGGCCGGGCGGGGCAACGTCCTCGTCTCGCGGCTGATCCACCGGGCCCACGCCGAGGCGGGCTGGTTCCTCTACGCCCCGGCGTGCGCGCTGGTGGAAGCCGACCGGGCCCGCCCCGGGACGGCCGAGCACCTCGCCGCCCTGCCCGGCATCACCGTCCTCGACCTGGACCTTCCGGCCGCCCTGGCGGTGGCGCAAGGCGAAACGTGGGCGGCGGCGCACGCCGAGCACGCCGCGCAGCCCACCCCCGACCGCCCCGGCGGGGCAGTCATCGCCACGACCCTGCCCCAGCGGTGGGAAGGCCGGCCGGTCCGCGTCCTCGATCTCACGCCCTGACCGCAGGAGCGGCGCTCTCCGCCCCGGTCCGGGCCCCTGTGAGCAACCCCACGAACCTCCTGGAACCCTTGCGGCACAAGGGCTCCAGAGGGTTCGCACGGGTCTGCGGCGCGCTCCGCTCCCGAGCGGGTCTTCCCCCGCCCGGGAGCCGTCTGTGAACATGTGGGATTGCTGTGCCTGGAAGGGTCCGCCGCCGCGGACCGGAGTGAGGCCGGCATCCCGACCGAATCGGCGCCCACGGCGTGCACGCTGTCGTGCCCCGTGCCCGCCGAGCCGCTCTCCGAGCCTGCTGGGCTCTTCACGAAGTCTTCGCCGCTGTGTCTTTCTCCGTCCGTTCCGCTGCCCGTGTCCCGGCGCAGTCGGACTCCCGTCCGGACTCCCACGAAACGATTCCCGCACCGGAAACCCCCGAAACGGTCGAAACCGAAAAAAATGTGCGCCGACGTCTCGGCGGCTTCCGGTACCTGCTGGGCCGCAAGCCGGTCGGCGCCGGCGCCGGCGCCGACCACGCGCCATGGCGGTCGCTGCGCTACCGCAGCATGCGCTGGTGGTCGGTGGCCAACCTGGTGTCCAACGCCGGCACCTGGATGCAGCTGACCGTGCAGAACCTGCTGGTGCTGCAACTCACCGGCTCCGCCGCGGCCACCGGTCTGTCGCTGTCCGTGCAGGCCGGTCCCGGCCTGATCATGGGACTGTTCGGCGGTGCCGCCGTCGACCGCTGGCCGCGCAAGCTCACCGCCGGGCTGAGCCAGGCCGTACTGGGTCTGGTCGCCTTCACGACCGCGGTCCTGGTCGCCACCGGGCAGCTGAACTACGGGCTGCTGATGGCGCTGGCCGCCGTCACCGGCCTGGTCGCCACGGTGGACGGCCCCGCCACCGCCCTGCTGGGCAACGACCTGGTGCGCCGGGAGGACGTCCCCTCCGCGATCGCCGTCGGCTCGCTGGTGCACAGCGTGGGACGGCTCGGCGGTACCGCGATGGCCGGTGTCGCCGTCGGCTTCCTGGGGACCGGCGCCGCCTACGCGGCCAACGGCCTGTCCTTCCTGTTCGTCGCCGCCGTCATCCCCTTCCTGAAACCGGTGGGCGAGGCGCTGCGGGCGCCCGCGAAGACCCCGGGGGGTACGGAGGAGGCCGTCGCGTCCGTGGGGGCGGCGGAACCGGAAGTCGGCGACCGGGCCCGGGACGGCGTGGCCTTCTTCATGCGCCGGCCGCGGCTGGTCGCGCTGGCCGCCATCACCGGGCTCAGCGCGATCTTCGGCCGGAACTACCAGCTGACCCTGGCCGTCCTGGTCACCGGTCCGCTGGCGGCCGGCGCCGGCGCGTTCGGCACCGTCTCCTCCGTGCTGGCCGCGGGCGGCATCGTCGGCGCGATCCTCGCGGCCCGGCTGCGCAACCCCTCGGTCAGGCTGGTCGGCGCGCTGGCCGCGGCCGGCGCGCTGCTCCAGGTCTTCGCCGGGCTGTCCCCGTCGCTGATCGTCCTGCTCGTGCTGGTGCTGCCGATGTCGGTGGTGGAGTCGGTCTCCGACACCGCCGGTACGACGGTGCTCCAGACCGACCCGCCGGCGAACATGCGGGGCCGGGTGCTGGGCGTGTGGCGCAGCGCGAGCACGGTGTGGGGCCTGGTGGCCCCGCCGCTGCTGGGCCTCCTGATGGAGGTGGCCGGCGCCCGGGGCGCCCTGGTGGCCGGCGGCCTGATCATCGCGGTGGCGATCGGCGCGGGCGCCCTGCTGCGCTCCCGTGAGCGGATCGCCTGGCTCGCGCCCGCCCCGGCGCCCGCCCCCGTCGTGGCGGCGGAGTACCGGTCCGTGGCCTGACGCCCGGACGGGGCCGGAGGGACGCCCGTCCCGCCGGCCCCGGCTGCGCGAGGCGCCGCTACCGGTTCTTGAACACGGCCTTCTCCACCTCGGCCGGGTTCTCGTAGCTCTTGCTGGGAATGCTGGAGATCTTGTCCCGCATCCTGCCGTCCGCGTGGTTGCCCTCGGCGCAGGAGACCAGGTCGTCCTTGCTCGCCGGGTAGTGCGCGCCCTTGAGCGCCTTCTGCAGCTCGATGGGGTTGGTGTCGCTCATGAAGTCCTCCGAAGTACCGGGGTGGGGTGCCGTCCGGCGGTCTGCCGGGCGGCCGCCCCTCCAGTACCCGGCCAATATGGGATTAATCGGACAGTGATTCCGCCCTGGTCCGGTGGCCTCGACCCCGGCCTCCGGGCCCGCGCCGCGAATGGCCGGCAACCGCAGGGGTACCCGCGTCCTCCCGCAGCGCAAGAGCCCTAGGAGGACCCGGTGAGCGGGAAGAACATCTTCGTACTCGGCCTGGAGGAGGCGAACCTGCCCGCCCTGCACGATGTGCCCGACGCGGGGAGGTACCGCTTCCACCCCCTGCTCACCATCGGTGAACTCCAGGTCGGCGAGGTGTCCGTACCCCGCCTCCTGGAGAAGGCCCAGCGCGTCCTGGACTCCTTCGAGGGCAGCATCGACGCGATCGTCGGCTACTGGGACTTCCCCGTGAGCACCCTCGTACCGATCCTGAGCGAGCGCTACGGCACCCGCAGCACCGGCCTGGAGTCGGTCGTCAAGTGCGAGCACAAGTACTGGAGCCGCCTGGAGCAGGAGAAGGCCGTCGACACCCACCCGCGCTTCGGCCGGGTCGACCTCCACGCGCCGGACCCGGGGCCGCCCGAGGGCGTCCGCTTCCCCATGTGGCTCAAGCCCGCTCTTGCGTACTCCTCGGAGCTGGCCTTCGGCGTGCACGACCAGGCGGAGTTCCGCGCGGCGGTCGCCAAGATCCGCGAGGGCATCGGCCGCGTCGGCCGCCCCTTCGAGGACATCCTCCGCCGCCTCGACCTCCCGCCCGAGATGGCCGGCGTCGGCGGCCGGGTCTGCCTCGCGGAGGAGGCGCTGTCCGGCATCCAGGTCGCGGTCGAGGGTTACGTCCACGACGGCGAGGTCACCGTCTACGGCGTCCTGGACTCCATCGACTACCCCGGCAGCTCGTCCTTCCTGCGCCACCAGTACCCCTCGACGCTCCCCGAGCCCGTCCTGCACCGGCTGCGCGACATCTCCGCCCGCGTCATGCGGCAGATCGGCATGCAGGAGGCGACGTTCAGCATCGAGTACTTCTACGATCCGCACACCGACGCGATCAACGTGCTGGAGGTCAACCCCCGGCACTCCCAGTCGCACGCCGAACTGTTCCAGTACGTCGACGGCGCGCCCAACCACCACGCCATGCTGCGCCTCGCCCTCGGCGAGGACCCGGCCATGCCGCACCGCGCGGGCCGCTACCGGACGGCCGCCAAGTGGTACTACCGGTGGTTCGCCGACGGCGTCGCCTGCAAGGTGCCCTCCCCCGAGGAGATCGCACGCATCGAGAGCCGGATCCCGGGCACGCGAATCCATGTCATCCCCCGTCCGGGCCAGCACCTGTCGGACATGGAACAGCAGGACAGCTACAGCTTCGAACTGGCCCATGTCTTCACCGGGGGCGACAGTGAAGAGGAGCTGCGCGAGAAGTACGACCACTGCGTGGCGGCCCTGGACCTGGCCTGCGAGCGGACCCGGCCCGGCAGCCGGGACGGCTGAACCGGGCGGCCGGCCCGCGTGGCGGCGCCGGTGCGCACGACAGTAAGGAGAAGGTCGCCGCATGCGTTTCGTGAGCAATCTGCCCTGCGCCACGACGGAGGAGGACCACGTCTCCATCCCCGTCTCCGACGGCACCCGTCTGTCGGCACGCATCTGGCGCCCCACCGCCTCCGACGAGGAACCGGTGCCTGCGGTGCTGGAGTACATCCCGTACCGCAAGGGGGACCTGACCGCCGTACGCGACTCCATCCACCACCCGTACATCGCCGGCCACGGCTACGCCTGCGTCCGCGTCGACCTGCGCGGCGCCGGCGAGTCGGAGGGCGTGCTGCGGGACGAGTACCTGGAACAGGAGCAGGCCGACGCCGAGGACGTGCTCGCCTGGCTGGCCGAACAGCCCTGGTGCGACGGCACCACCGGCATGATGGGCCTGTCCTGGGGCGCCTTCGCCGCCCTCCAGGTCGCCGCCCGGCAGCCCGCCAGTCTGCGCGCCATCGTCATCGCGTCCTTCACCGACGACCGGTACGCCGACGACATGCACTACATGGGCGGCCAGCTGCTCTCCGACAATCTGGCCGAGGCGGGCACCATGTTCGCCTACGGCACCTGCCCGCCCGACCCGGCCGTGGTGGGCGGACGCTGGCGCCGGATGTGGCACGAGCGGCTGGAGAACACCCGGCCGTGGGTCCTGGAATGGCTGCGCCACCAGCGCCGCGACGACTACTGGCGGCACGCCTCGGTGTGCGAGGACTACAGCTCCGTACGCTGCCCGGTGCTCGCCTCCAGCGGCTGGGCCGACGGCTACTCGAACGCCGTCACCCGGCTGCTGGGCGGCCTCGACGTACCGCGCAAGGGGCTGATCGGCCCGTGGTCCCACAAGTTCCCCCATCTGGGCGAACCGGGGCCCGCGATCGGCTACCTCCAGGAAGTGGTGCGCTGGTTCGACCACTGGCTCAAGGGCATCGACAACAACGTCATGGACGGGCCGATGCTCAGCGCCTGGATGCAGGACAGCATGCCGCCGTCCACCTCGTACGAGACCCGGCCCGGCCGCTGGGTCGGCGAACCGGACTGGCCCTCGCCGCACATCCGTACCGTCGCGCGCCCGCTGTTCCGGCACCGCATCGGCGCCGACGGCGAGGAGTGCGGCGACCGGGACTGCGGGGTGCTGACGGTGCAGTCACCGCTGTCCGTGGGCCAGTTCGCCGGCAAGTGGGCGTCCTACAACGCGCCGCCGGACCTGCCGTACGACCAGCGCGAGGAGGACGGCGGATCGCTCGTCTTCGACAGCGACCGGCTCGGCCAGCGGGTGGAGATCCTCGGCTCGCCCACCGTCGAACTGGACCTGTCGGTCAGCGAACCGGTCGCCATGGTCGCCGCCCGGCTCTCCGACGTGGCCCCCGACGGCCGGGCCACCCGCGTCACCTACGGCGTGCTCAACCTCGCCCACCACGAGACGATCGGCGAACCGGAGCCGCTGGAGCCCGGCCGGCGCTACCGGGCCACCATCCAGCTCAACGGCGTCGCCCAGGCGTTCCCGCCCGGCCACCGCATCCGGCTGTCGCTGTCCACCTCGTACTGGCCGCTGGCCTGGCCGCCGCCCCGGCCCGCCACGCTCAGCGTGCACGAGGGGACCAGCGCCCTGACGCTGCCGGTCCGGCCCACCACCGAACCGGACCGGCTGCCGCCGCGCCCGTTCGGCGAACCGGAGGGCACCAGGCCGCTGTCCACCACCCAGCTGACCGCGCCGGAGGAGCGCTGGGAGGTCAAGCGCGACCTGGTCGGCTACAACTCGGAACTGGAGATCGTCAAGGACCGCGGGCTGACCCGCCTGGACGCCACCGGCATGGAGGTCGGCCGGCGCGCCTACGAGCGGTACACGACCGTCGCCGACGACTTCACCTCCGCCGCCGGCGAGACCCTGTGGACCATGCGCTTCCGGCGCGGCGACTGGGACGTACGGGTGGTCACCCACCAGAAACTGCGGTGCAGCGAGAAGGAGTTCATCGTGGACGCCACCCTGGACGGTTACGAGAACGACCGCCGCGTCTTCTCCCGCACATGGAACGAGACGCTGCCGCGCGACTGCCTGTGAGAAGCGACTGCCTGTGAGAGACGACCGTCCGAGAAGCGACCGCCCGGGAGCCGGGGCCGCCCGGGAGAGAGGTACGGCCGGCCCGTGCGCCTGCTCCTGATGTCCGACACCCACCTGCCCAAACGCGCCAAGGCCCTGCCGCCGGAGCTGCTGGACGAGGTGGCGCGCGCCGACGTGGTCGTACACGCCGGGGACTGGGTGGACACCGCCACCCTGGACCTCCTGGAGGACCGCTCCCGCCGGCTCATCGGCGTGTACGGCAACAACGACGGCCCGGAACTGCGCGCCCGCCTCCCGGAAGTGGCCCGCGCCGAACTCGGCGGCCTGCGCTGGGGTGTGGTCCACGAGACCGGCCAGAAACAGGGCCGGGAACGCCGGTGCGCCGAGCGGTACCCGGACCTGGACGTCCTGGTCTTCGGCCACAGCCACATCCCGTGGGACACCACCACCGACGACGGCCGGCTGCGCCTGCTCAACCCCGGCTCCCCGACCGACCGCAGACGGCAGCCGTATTGCACGTACATGACGGCGCGGGTGGGGGAGGGACGGCTCACGGACGTGGAACTGCACCGGCTGCCGCCGCGCGGCTGACGGCCTGCCGGTCAGGCGACCAGCGCCGGAACCTCCCGGGCGCGGACCTCCTCGTACCGCTGCACCAGCAGCCGTGCCACCTCCGGCGCCGGCCCCAGGACGGCGGCGAGGACATCGGCCCCGGCCTCCTCGGCACCGCGTGCGATGCGGTCCGGGAGGAAGCCGGGGGCGATGACGTACGGGGCCACGGCCACCCGCTCGGCGCCGTCGGCCCGCAGCGCCCGTACGGCGTCCGCCGTACGGGGCAGGCGGGCGGAGGCGAACGCAGGCCGCACGGCGCACCAACCGGTGGTGCGCCGCCACTCCCGCGCGATTTCTGCGATCACTGCGATCGCCTCCGGGTCGGAGGAGCCCGCCGAGGCCAGCACGACCCCGGTCGAGCGCCGGTCGCCGGGCCGCAGCCCGGCCTCGTACAGCCGCCGTTCCAGGGCGGCCGTCAGCAGCGGCGAGGGCCCCAGGACGCCGGCCTGGTGGACGGTGAGCCCGGGCAGCCGTGCACCGGCCTCCCGCAGCACGGCGGGGATGTCCGTCTTGGCGTGGAAGGCGCGGGTGAGCAGCAGCGGCATGGCCACCACCTCGCGTACGCCGTCCGCGGCCAGCCGCTGCAGCGCCCGGGGCACGTCCGGCGCGTTGAAGTCCAGGAAGGCGACCTCGACGCGCAGGCCGGGCCGCAGTGCCCGCGCCCGCGCGCGCAGCGCGGTGACGGCCGCCGCGTGCCGCGGGTCGCGGCTGCCGTGCGCGATGACGAGGAGGGCCGGTCGTCCGTCCATGGGTCAGCTCTTCACCAGGAGTCCGCGGCTGCGCAGCACCCGCCGCTCGATCGGGGCGAAGATCAGCAGCTCGATGCCGATGCCGACGATGAGGATGAGCAGGATCGCGGACAGCACCCAGGACATGTCCTGGAGTTCACGGCCCTGTTCGAGGAGCTGGCCGAGGCCGGTGCCCAGGTCGGCGGCGTTGACGATGAGTTCGGCGGCCATCAGGGAGCGCCAGGAGAACGCCCAGCCCTGCTTGAGGCCGGCGAGGTAGCCGGGCAGCGCGGCGGGCAGCAGGACGTGCCGTACGCCGGTCAGTCCGCGAGCGCCGATCGTGCGGCCGGCGCGCAGGTAGAGCGGCGAGATCTGGTCGACGCCGGCGACCAGGCCGTTGGCGATCGAGGGGACCGCGCCGAGCAGCACCACCGCGTAGATCGTGGCGTCGCTCAGGCCGAACCAGATGATGGCGGCGGGCACCCAGGCCACCGAGGGCAGCGACTGGAGGCCGCTGAGGATGGGTCCGATCGCGGCCCGTACCGGCTTGACCCGGGCGACGAGCAGGCCCAGCGGCGTACCGATCGCCACCGAGGCCAGGAAGCCGAGCGCGCCGCGCGACACGCTCGTCCACACGTAGTCGAGCAGGGTTCCTTCGAGCCACTTGTCCTGGAGCGACCGGGCCACCTCGACCGGGCTGGGCAGCAGATAGTGGTCCTTGAGCTCGAAGTGGTAGGCGAGCTGCCACAGGCCGAGGACGAGCGCGATGGCGACGACCGGCGGTACGGCCTTGGCGGCCACCGCGCGCGACCAGGGCCGGCGGTCGGTGACGGTGGTGTCGAGGGCGTCCAGACCGGCTTCCAGCCCGGCCAGGTCGGCCGCGCCGTCCGGCTTCGCGGCGGTCGGCGCGGCGGTCGGCGCGGCTTTCGCGGCGTGGGCCGGTGCCGCGCCCGCCTCGGGCCCGTCGGCGGCTCCGGCGGCCTCGGCGGCCGTCCCGGTCTCAGTGCTGGCCATGGCGGCGGATCTCCCCACGGAGCTGTTCGGTGATCTCTACGGAAAGGTCGGCGACCGCCGCGTCCTCGATGCGCCGCGGATGCGGGATGTCCACGGTCCACTCGCGGGCGATCCGGCCGGGCCGGGAGGACAGCAGCACCACCCGCTCGGCGAGCCGCACCGCCTCCCGGACGTTGTGGGTGACGAACAGGACGGACAGGCCGCCGCTGCCGGCGGCGCCGTCGTTGGCGTCCCGCCAGATGCGGGTCAGCTCGTCGTGCAGCACGTCGCGGGTGATCGCGTCGAGCGCCGCGAACGGCTCGTCCATCAAGAGCAGCCGGCTGTCCTGGGCCAGCGCGCGGGCCATCGCGACCCGCTGCCGCATGCCGCCGGACAGCTCGTGCACGCGCTTGCCGTACGCGCCCTTGAGCCGTACGAGTTCCAGCAGCCGCTCCGCCTGTCCGCGCCGCTCAGCGCGCGGCACCCCGCGCAGCCGCAGCGCCAGTTCGACGTTGCGCCCCGCGGTCAGCCACGGGAACAGCGCGTGTTCCTGGAACATCAGGGCGGGCCGGCCGCCGGGCGTCTCGATGCGGCCGGCGGAGGGCCCGTCGAGCCCGGCGACGAGGTTGAGCAGCGTCGACTTGCCGCAGCCCGACGCCCCCAGCAGACAGACGAACTCGCCCGGTGCGACATCGATGCTGATGTCGTCCAGGACATGCTGCTGCGCGCCGGGACGGCCGAACGACTTCGAGACATGGTCGATGCGAGCGGCGTAGGAAGCGGCCGCGCCGCCCGCGTCTGCCGGGGCGGACGGCCGGGTGCCGGGCTGGGGGAGCGTGGTGGTCGTCATCGGTGTCACCTCCTGGGGTGCGGTGCGGCGGGACTATGCGCTGCCGAGACCGGCGTCGTCGACGGCCGGTCTGCCCTCGGCCTTGAGCACCTTGTTGAGCAGCGTGAGGTCGTAGATGCCCTTGAGGGCGGGCTTCTTCAGCAGGCCGGCCCGTACCGCGTGGTCCGCCTCCAGCTGGAGGGTGGCGGCCAGCGGGTCGTCGGTGACGTCGGTGTTGCGGAACGCCGGGTCGAGCACGGCGGGCGGCAGCGGCTTGCCGGCCGTCGCGGCCAGCTTGTCGTTGAGCGCCCGCTTGGCCTCGGCCGGATGGGTCCGGATGTAGGTGTTGGTCCGGACCGAACCGCGCAGCACCGCCTCGACGGCCTTCGGATGCTCCTTGAGGAACTTCTGCGAGACGATCACGTTCGTGATGACGAACTTGCCGTCCTTCCACAGCTTCTTCTCGTCCAGCAGCACCTTTCCGCCCTCGGCGACCAGCTTGGACGCGGTCGGCTCGGGCACCCACGCGGCGTCGATACCGCCCTGCCGGAAGGCGACCGGCATGACCTTGTTCTCGGTGCGCTGGACGGTCACATCGCCCTTGCCGGTGGTGGCGTCGACCCGGTAGCCCTTCTCCGCCAGGTAGTTCAGCAGCGCCACGTCCTGGGTGTTGCCCAGCTGCGGCGTGGCGACGGTCTTCCCCTTGAGGTCGTCCAGGCTCTTGATCTTCTCCGGGTTCACGACCAGCGAGACACCGCCGGACGCCGACCCGGAGATGATCTTCAGGCTCTTGCCCTGCGACGTGGTCCAGCCGTTGATCGCGGGGGACGGGCCGATCCAGCCGATGTCGATGGCGCCGGAGTTCAGCGCCTCGATCTCCGCCGGGCCCGCGTTGAACACCGACGGCGCGAACTTCGTACCGCCCAGCTCCTTCTGGAAGAACCCCTTCTGGTCGCCGACCAGCGCGGTGGCGTGCGTGGTGTTGGCGAAGTAGCCGACCTTGACCCGGTCGAGCCCGTCGATCTTCGGGCCCTCGGCCGCGACCGCCCCCTGGCCGTCCTGCTTGGCGCGGGACCCGTAGCCGCAGGCGCCGAGCACGCCCAGCAGGAGGGGGACGGTGGCGGCGGCCGCGAGGAGGCGGAGGCGTCGTACGGCAGGCACGGGAGGTGATCCTCTCGGAGGGCCGGGCGGCGAGCGCCTACGGCGGGCCCGGCAGAGCGGCGGAGCAGCGGAAAAGGGGCATGCGGCGGTACGTCATCGGCCCGCACATCGCCCGACGCCGCCCTGGCCGCTGCCCAGGGCGCCGCTGCCGATCCGGCCGCCCTCCTTCGCGAAGGTCGAGAAGGCGTCCAGGGCCAGGGGATCGCTCATGTCAGAAGTCCCATTCCGCGTCGTCGTCCGCAGCCGCCACCGCGGCCTCGGCCGCCTCGGCGAACGCGGACCCGGCCATCCCCGCGGTCAGCGTGGTGCCGTCCGCCGGGTCGATGAGCAGGAACGATCCGGTGCGCCGGGAGTCGGCGTACGGGTCTAGGGCCAGCGGCTCGGCCGTGCGCAGCACGATGCGGCCGATGTCGTTGGCGGCCAGCTCGCCGGGCGCCGGGTGCTGGGAGAGGTCGTCCAGCGTCAGCCGGGACGGGATGTCCTTGACGATCGCCTTGACGGTGCGGGTGGTGTGCTTGAGCAGCACCCGCTGCCCGGTCCGCAGCGGCCGGTCGGCGACGTGGCAGACGGTCGCCTCGACGTCCTGGGTGGTGGCGGGCGCGGCCGTGGCCGGGGCGATCAGGTCGCCGCGCGAGATGTCCAGGTCGTCGGCGAGCCGTACGGTCACCGACTGCGGCGCCCAGGCCACGTCCACCGCTTCGCCCAGCAGGTCCAGCGCCTCGACGGTGCTGCTGCGGCCGGACGGCAGCACGGTCACCGCGTCGCCGACGCGCAGCACGCCGGAGGCGATCTGGCCCGCGTAGCCGCGGTAGTCGGGCAGTTCGGGGGTCTGCGGGCGGATGACGTACTGCACCGGGAAGCGGACCGGGTCCTCGGACGGGTCGGCCACCACCGGGACGGTCTCCAGGTGCTCCAGCACGGTCGGGCCGCCGTACCAGTCCATGTTGGTCGAGGGCGTCACCACGTTGTCGCCCGCCAGCGCGGAGATCGGGATCGCGGTGATCTCCGGTACGCCCAGCGAGGCGGCGTAGGCGGTGAACTCCTCGGCGATCGCCGCGAAGACCGGCTCGGCGTAGTCCACCAGGTCCATCTTGTTGACGGCCAGCACGACGTGCGGCACGCGCAGCAGCGCGGCGACGGCGGCGTGCCGGCGGGTCTGCTCGACCACCCCGTTGCGGGCGTCGACCAGCACCACGGCCAGCTCGGCGGTGGAGGCGCCGGTGACCATGTTGCGGGTGTACTGCACATGGCCGGGGGTGTCGGCGAGGATGAACCGCCGCCGGGGCGTGGCGAAGTAGCGGTAGGCGACATCGATGGTGATGCCCTGCTCCCGCTCGGCCCGCAGCCCGTCGGTCAGCAGGGCCAGGTCCGGGGCCTCCTGCCCGCGGCCCAGGGAGGCCCGCTCGACCGCTTCGAGCTGGTCGGCCAGCACCGACTTGGAGTCGTGCAGCAGCCGCCCCACCAGGGTGGACTTGCCGTCGTCCACCGAGCCCGCGGTGGCGAAGCGCAGCAGCGAGGTGGCCGTCGCGGCCACGTCGACCGGATCGACGATCGTGCTCATGGTTAGAAGTACCCCTCGCGCTTACGGTCTTCCATGGCGGCCTCGGACAGCTTGTCGTCGGCCCGGGTGGCGCCCCGCTCGGTGAGCCGGGAGGCGGCGATCTCCGCGATGACGGCCTCGATGGTGGCCGCGTCGGAGTCGACGGCGCCGGTGCAGGACATGTCACCGACGGTGCGGTAGCGCACCAGGCGCGTCTCGACCCTCTCGCCGTCCTTGGGACCGCCCCACTCACCGGGCGCCAGCCACATGCCGTTACGGGCGAAGACCTCGCGCTCGTGGGCGTAGTAGATGGCGGGCAGGTCGATCTTCTCGCGGGCGATGTACTGCCACACGTCCAGCTCGGTCCAGTTCGACAGCGGGAAGACCCGCACGTGCTCGCCGGGGGAGTGCCGGCCGTTGTAGAGCTGCCACAGCTCGGGGCGCTGGCGGCGCGGGTCCCAGCCGCCGAACTCGTCGCGCAGCGAGAACACCCGCTCCTTGGCCCGCGCCTTCTCCTCGTCCCGGCGTCCGCCGCCGAACACCGCGTCGAAGCGGTTCGACTCGATGGCGTGCAGCAGCGGCACGGTCTGGAGGGGGTTGCGGGTGCCGTCCGGCCGCTCGCGCAGCTCGCCGCGGTCGATGAAGTCCTGTACGGAGGCGACGTGCAGCCGCAGCCCGTGCCGGGCCACCGTACGGTCGCGGTAGTCCAGCACCTCCGGGAAGTTGTGGCCGGTGTCCACGTGCAGCAGCGCGAACGGCACCGGTGCGGGCGCGAACGCCTTCAGCGCCAGGTGCAGCATGACGATCGAGTCCTTGCCGCCGGAGAACAGGATCACCGGCCGCTCGAACTCGCCCGCCACCTCGCGGAAGATGTGCACCGCCTCGGACTCCAGCGCGTCCAGGTGGCTGAGCGCGTACGGGTTGCCGGCGTCGCCGGTGTTCCCGGCGGCCGTGCTCACGGCGGTGGCGGTCGTCATGCCAGTCCCCTCTCGGTGAGCAGCGCGTACAGCGCCGCCGCGGACTCCTGCACGGTCTGGGTGTGCGACGCGATGCGCAGGTCGGGCGACTCGGGCGCCTCGTACGGGTCGTCCACGCCGGTCAGCCCGGAGATCTCACCGGCCGCCTGCTTCGCGTACAGGCCCTTCACATCCCGCTCGGAGCACACCTCGACGGGCGTGGCGACGTGCACCTCCAGGTACGCCGTGCCCTCGCGCTGGTGGCGCTTGCGCACCGCCTCCCGCGAGTCCGCGTACGGCGCGATCACCGGCACCAGCGCCATGACGCCGTTGCTCGCCAGCAGTTCGGCGACGAAGCCGATGCGCTGGACGTTGGTGTGCCGGTCCTCCCGGCTGAAGCCCAGTCCCGCCGAGAGGAACTCGCGGATCTCGTCGCCGTCCAGCACCTCGACGCGGTGGCCCTCGCCCCGCAGCCGCTCCGCCAGCGCGTACGCGATCGTGGTCTTGCCGGCGCTGGGCAGTCCGGTCAGCCACACCGTGGCGCCCGTCATCTCTCGCTCCCGAAGGTCCTGTATGTCCTCGTGGTCCGGCGCCCGGTGGCCGGACCTCCCGGGGCCGCTCATCCGTGCAGCCCGCATTCGGTCTTGTCGCGGCCGGCCCAGCGGCCCGCCCGTGCGTCCTCGCCCGCCAGCACCCGGCGGGTGCAGGGCGCGCAGCCGACCGAGGCGTAACCGTCGGTCAGCAGCGGGTTGGTCAGCACACCGTGCTCGGCCACGTACGCGTCCACGTCGTCCTGCGTCCAGCGGGCGATCGGCGCGACCTTCACCTTGCGGCGCCGCGCGTCCCAGCCCACCACGGGCGTGTTCGCGCGGGTCGGCGACTCGTCGCGGCGCAGCCCGGTCGCCCAGGCGTCGTAGCCGGCCAGCCCCGCTTCGAGCGGCGCGACCTTGCGCAGCGCGCAGCACAGGTCCGGGTCGCGGTCGTGCAGCTTCGGCCCGTACTCGGCGTCCTGCTCGGCCACCGTCTGCCGCGGGGTGAGGGTGATGACGTTGACGTCCATCACCGCGTCCACCGCGTCCCGGGTGCCGATGGTCTCGGGGAAGTGGTAGCCGGTGTCGAGGAAGACGACATCGACGCCGGGGAAGGCGCGCGAGGCCAGGTGCGCGACGACCGCGTCCTCCATGGAGGAGGTGACGCAGAAGCGCTTGCCGAAGGTCTCGGCGGCCCAGGTGAGGATCTCCAGCGGGGAGGCGTCCTCCAGGTCGCGCCCAGCCCGCTCGGCGAGCGCGGCCAGTTCGTCCTCCGTACGGTCCTGAGTCGTCGTCATATGCTGCTGCCCCCTTGGCGTTTGTCGTGCTGCCGGGCCGTGGCGGCGACGCCCTTGGCCAGCAGCCCGAGGAACGAGAGCCGGAACGCGCGGTTGCACGCCCCGCATTCCCACGCGCCCCTCTGCTCCGCGGCGGTCCCCGCCTCGGAAGGGCGCAGGTCCTCGTCCCCGCAGTACGGGCAGAAGAACGGCGCGGCCCGCTCGCTCACTTCAGCGCTCCCTCGTCCGCGCGGGCGGCCCAGGCGGCGAACCGCTCGCCCTCCTCGCGCTGCTCCTGGAAGTTGGTCAGCACCCGCTCCACGTAGTCGGGCAGCTCCGCCGCGGTCACCTTCAGGCCGCGGACCTTGCGGCCGAAGCCCGCCTGGAGGCCGAGCGCGCCGCCCAGGTGCACCTGGAAGCCCTCGACCTGGTTGCCGTCGGCGTCCAGCACCAGCTGGCCCTTGAGGCCGATGTCCGCGGTCTGGATGCGGGCGCAGGCGTTCGGGCAGCCGTTGAGGTTGATGGTGACCGGCTCCTCGAAGTCCGGCATCCGGCGCTCCAGTTCGTCGATGAGCGCGGCGCCGCGCGCCTTGGTCTCGACGATGGCCAGCTTGCAGAACTCGATGCCGGTGCAGGCCATCGTGCCGCGCCGGAAGGGCGACGGCCGGACCTGGAAGTCCAGTGCCTCCAACTCCGCGACCAGCGGCTCGACCTGCTCCTCGGCCACGTCGAGGATGATCATCTTCTGCTCGACGGTGGTGTTCAGCCGGTCCGAGCCGTGCGCCGCGGCCAGTTCGGCGATCTTGACGAGGGTGGCGCCGTCCACCCGGCCGACGCGCGGGGCGAAGCCCACGTAGAACCGGCCGTCCTTCTGGCGGTGCACGCCGATGTGATCCCGCCAGCGGCTGCTGGGCTCGGCGGGCGGCGGGCCGTCGATCAGCTTCCGCTTGAGGTACTCGTCCTCCAGCACCTGCCGGAACTTCTCCGGGCCCCAGTCGGCCATCAGGAACTTCAGCCGGGCGCGGTTGCGCAGCCGCCGGTAGCCGTAGTCCCGGAAGATTCCCACGACGCCGGCCCAGACGTCCGCCACGTCCGACAGCGGCACCCAGGCGCCGAGCCGTTCGCCCAGGCGCGGATTGGTGGACAGGCCGCCGCCCACCCACAGGTCGAAGCCCGGCCCGTGCTCGGGGTGCTCGACCCCCACGAAGGCGATGTCGTTGATCTCGTGGACCACGTCCTGCACCGGCGAGCCGGAGATCGCCGACTTGAACTTGCGCGGCAGGTTGGAGAATTCCCTGCTGCCGATGAAGCGCCGCTCGATCTCCTCGATCGCGGGCGAGCCGTCGATGATCTCGTCCGCCGCGATACCGGCGACCGGCGAGCCGATGATGACGCGGGGGCAGTCGCCGCAGGCCTCGGTCGTCGACAGGCCCACCGACTCCAGCTTCCGCCAGATCGCCGGGACGTCCTCGATGCGGACCCAGTGCAGCTGGATGTTCTGCCGGTCGGTGATGTCCGCGGTGCCGCGCGCGTACTCCTGGGAGACCTCGCCGATGGCCCGCAGCTGCGCGACGCTCAACCGTCCGCCGTCGATGCGCACCCGCAGCATGAAGTGCTCGTCGTCCAGCTCCTCGGGCTCCAGGACCGCGGTCTTGCCGCCGTCGATCCCGGGCTTGCGCTGGGTGTACAGGCCCCACCAGCGCATCCGGCCGCGCAGGTCGTTGGGGTCGATGGAGTCGAAGCCGGCCTTGGCGTAGATCGTCTCAATGCGTGTCCGCACATTGAGACCGTCGTCGTCCTTCTTGAACTGCTCGTTCCCGTTCAGCGGCGTGAAGTGCCCTACGGCCCACTGGCCCTCCCCGCGGTGGCGTCCGGCCTTGCGGCGGGTCGTGGCGGTGCTGGGTCGATCGGAGGTGGCGGCCATGGCGGTACGTCCTTCTGGGCGGCTCGGTGAGGGCGGGGCGGGCATCGGCGACCCCGCTGTGACCTGCGCGGACGCACCTCACCGCGGAACGGCGCGAGGTGGTGGTGCGAAGGGGACCGGGGCTGGTCGGAGCAGGGTGCCCGCGCGTCCGCGACGGTGGGGACGGCGAAAAGGGATGACGTTGCTGAGACTGTCAGCCCGCCGGACAGATGGCGCTGGACATGCGGCCGAGGTCGACGTGCCGCCGACTCACCAAGGCAATTCCAGCTGTAGACATGACGGAAGCGTGTCACGGCGCTCTTGAGCCAGTCCACCGCCTTCCGGAATGTGGACAAGTGTGTCCCGTATGCCGGGACGATGTGGTGCCGCTCACGCCGCGGGCGGGCGGGTTCCCCGGCACCCGCCCGCCCGCGTTTCCGGCATGCCGGAAGAATCCGCCGCCCAGGTCAGGCCCCCGGCCACGGCCCCGGAGTGGAGACCTCCGGTTCCTCGCCCACCTCGGTCGCGCACACCCGGAAGCCGCGCCGCCGGTAGTTGTCCAGCGCGTACGGCCCGTCCTTGCTGCACGTGTGCACCCACACCCGCCGGGTCTTCGCCCGCCCCGGCCACCGCTCGGCCAGGTCCCAGGCCCGTGCCGTCCCGTAGGAGAGCAGGTGCCCGCCTATCCGGCGCCCGCGGAACACCGGCAGCAGGCCGAAGTAGCTGATCTCGACGACCCCTTCGGCCTGCGCGTCCAGTTCCACGAACCCGGCGGGGGTGTCCCGCTCGTACGCCACCCACGTCTCCACGCCGGGCCGCCCGAGGAACTCCTCCCACTGCCCGTACGTCCACCCCAGCCGGTCCGTCCAGGTGATGTCCCCACCGACGGACGTGTACAGGAACCGGCTGAACTCCGGCGAGACCACCTCCGCCCGGGCGATCCGGACCCGCTGCTCCTCCGGGGGAGCAGCGGCCGGGACGAGGTCGTCGGGCGCGGTCTGTTCGAGGTGCCAGGTGGTCACGGTGACGGTCATGGGGCCAGCACATCACAGGGCCCGTCCTCACTGGACCCGGACCGGGGCCCTTGTCTCTTGACCGGGCGGGAGAGGAGTGGAAGCGGAGGCATCCAGAGGCCCACCGCAGCCCGGTGAAAAGCGTCCCACCGTTCTTGCCGGGCCTCCACGATGTTCTGTTCCCTCTTGAGGGTCCGGTCGCCGTACAGGCCCCGGACCGGTTCTTGAGTGCGTCGATCGCCTCATTCATGGGGTTCCCGGGCCCCTGCTTTCAATCGGACATGACGCTCCTCTGGTTCGGAACGGGTAGACCTCTCAACCAGGAACACATGGCACACCCCCTCGGGTCCTCCTGGCGTTGCCCGTTCGAGCAATAGCCCGGCCCGGATCAAGGAGCCGCACCCCGGGATGGATCACCGACGCGCGGCTGTACGACCTGGTCGACATGGCCCTGGCGCTACAGGCCGCACTGCAACTGCGGTGTCTGCTGGCTGGGCAAGCTGCTCGACAGGTACGGCCAGATCCGCAAGCGAGGCCGGGACACGAGGCTCCAGCCCCGCGCCCGCAACCGCGCCTGGGCGATCCGAGGGAAGGCCCGCTGTCCGCGATGATCCCAGCTCTCCGGCCGATCCTCAGGAGAGCGCCAGTGCGCGCCGTGCCGGACCGAGTAGCCACGGAGTTCCCGGCTCTCACGCGGCTGCTCCTCTTGCGCTGTACGGAGTACGGCGATGCGGCTTTCAGCGTGCCGGTCCCTGGAGAAGGTGCTGTGATGGCGCTACGTTCCGTAGCGAAGGAGGTGCAGTGTGGCTACGCGCAGTCGCAGAACCGAAACTGCCCCGGCAGACGCACCCAAGAGTCCGGCTTCGGTGGACCTCGGCCGTGAGCTGGCTCTGCCGTATGAGCAGATCATTGGTGGGCCGCTGCAGAGCATCATCAAGGCTGCCGCGCTCGCCTCGCAGACCACCGCTGACTTCGTCACCGGCGTCGGCATGAAGAAGGTGAACAACGACCTGGTGGCGCAGATGGTCACCTTCGACCTGAAGCGCAAGAAGAAGAACGAAGACACCAATAGCGTCGAAGAAGAAACCGTCACCGTCAACGCGCCCCTGCTGACGCTGCTGCCCATTCCTCACCTGCGGCTGAAAACCGTCAAGCTGGATTTCGAAACGAAGATCCAGTCGGTGACGGTCGTCAAAGAAGACAAGAAGTTCGGCGTGGAAGCCTCCGCCGGCGCGAGTTTCTGGGGCTGCACGGCGTCCTTCAAGGCCAGTTACGAGTCCAAGAGCGCCCGGGAGGACACCACCAACCGGTCCGCGACGCTGGGCGTCCACGTGGAGGCGGAGCAGGCCGAGATGCCCGCCGGGCTGGCCCGGATCCTGAGCATTCTGGAAACAGCCGTCACCGACACCAAGAAGTAGCCCTGAGCTGAATCGCGGCACGGTGCCTGCCGCAACCGAGCGGTGCCACCGGGGCGTCGCCCGTTCCCGACACCGATGAAAGAGCATGAGCGAGTTCACTCTTCCACAGTTGATCGCCAGCATGGCCCTGTCGGTGGCCCAAGCCGACCGGCACCTGATCGAAGCGCAGCGGGCTCTGGCGCAAGAACCGGGCCTCCACCCTGCGATGAGCCTTGAGGACGTGCACTTCCAGATCACCTACGTCCCCGTGGACAGCAGTCCGGCACCGGCACCGGAACTGGCGCACGTAGCGCCGTCCACACTCACCGCAAGGCAGGTCACCGCCCTCACCGCCGACGCGTCCGGCGCCAGTGCCGCGGCGCTGGACCGCTTGCGCGACTGGGTCGACCAGGCCCGCGCCGCAGCCCGGGACCACGCCGGGCACGGGCCCGTACGGTTGCCTGAAGCCCCCCGGCTGCCGGAGCAGGCCCGCCAGGACCTCGTCCAGGGAGCCCCGCCCAAGGCGGTCGCGGCGCTGGAGGCCCTGATGGCGGAGGCCGCACAGTGGCAGCATGCGGCGGCCCAGTACAACGCGGATACCACGGCGGCCGGCCTGCCGCAGCTGAAGGTGGCGGTCGACTCCGACATCGTCCATGCCGCCCCCGAACAGGCGCGCAGCACCTTGAGCTTCCACGTCCGCACGGCGCGCGTCGAGCAGGTCGAAATCGACGGGCGCCCCCAACTGGTACCCGCCGCCCGAGAGGGAACCCAGTGACGCAGCCGCCCGCACCGCGCCCCGACACCGAGGCCGTGTCCGAGGCGACGCTGACCCCGCTGCAGATCGCGCAGCTGCTCGGCGGCGCCTACCAGTCGGTCATCGAAGCCCAGGCACTGGCCACACGCAAGACCATCGAGGTCTTCACCGAGGTCGGCTTCCACCAGCACGGCAATCACTTCCTGGCCCGCACGATGCAGTTCGACGTCCGCCGTCAGGAACTGGACGAGAACCTCTCCCTGGCCGAGCGCAACGTACGGGTGAGCGTCCCGCTGCTGAGCATGGTCAACCTGCCCACGCTCGGGATCGACCAGGCCGAAATCGAAATGGGCCTGCAGGTCACCACCCACCAGGAAGAAAAGCACTCTGACTCGAAGGAAGAGCAGAACAAAAAGCCGGCCAAGCCGGGAACCATCACCGCACGCGTCGCCAGCAGCACCACCACCGCCACGTTGAAGGTCAAAAGCGTCCTCAAACAGAGCCCGATCCCCGGAACCCACCGGCTCGAACAGATCCTCGACAGTGCCATCGTCGACATGCAGCAGGCCATCACCGATCCCTCCCCGACACCCGACCCCGAAACCCTCGACATCCAAGCCGGAGCGGTAAAGACCACGAGGCGGGCGCTGGAGGATAAGCTGAAGGAGCTGAAGGGCGGGCTGGAAAAACACATCCGGGTTGTCAATTTTCTGGTTGACCGGATTTTCGAAGCCCGAAGAATGGTGGAACTGCGTTTTGCGCGGAGCGCGGTGAAGGAGGTCTGTGTCACGCCATGGAACCAGACGGCGCCTCACCTCGAAGGTGAACTCAAGAGCACCGATGCAGCTGAGGCCCTGTCCGCCTTCCTCGACACAACCAGAGAGCTGTGGCGCACCCTGGGACAAGGAGACGACATCACGAGCCTTCCCCACAGCACCGCAGCCGAATAACCGGTCTCAACACCAACGGCAGACGAAACGGCAGGGTTCGGTCCCTCTCATCGCAGCAGAACGCACTCCCGGGGAGCCCGCATCTGCCTCCGAACCGAGACACCGTACGCGTGCTGCGACTAACCACTCGGAGAGACGCCACGTTCGTCGCGTGGAGGCACGCCGGACATGAGCATGAGCGGTGGGGGCTGTGCTGGGGCTGTCGGCGGGGACGGCGCGGACGGTGAGAGTGACGCCGCTGGCGGTCCGGCAGCGGAGGCCGAACGCGATGCCGGGGTCGAGGCCCACGTTGTTGCCGGTCTGGCAGTGATCGCCGATCACACCACCGGAGCGCGGGGTGCTCATGGATCTTGTCGCAGCACTCGGCCGAGCAGACCATGACCATCCGCTTGCCGTCGTTCCCCATGTCCTCATAGATCGCTGAGGAGTCCGACAACACCGTCATCAGCGGATCGTCGCCGTCGAACAGGCCCGGCTCCATGATCTTCCCGCGCTCGCCGCAGGGCCGAGGGTGGCGGTCTGTTTGGTCAGCAGCGCGGTGCGGTGCAGCGGCGCGAGCAGCGCCTCGGTCTGCAACCGGACGCGGGAGGTGGCGTCGGCCAGGGTGATCAGAGGTTCCGGGGTGCCGTACACCAGCCGGTCGAGCAGCGCGATGCTGCGGAACGGGGCGGCGTCGGCGCGCCGGGCCCAGGTGAGCAGAGAAGCGGGGTCGCCGATGGGCGGGCCGAGGCTGATGGACATGACAGGTCCTCCAGGAGGGCAGGAGCGATCGCGGGATGCCGTGTCGCCCGGGTGCTCCTCCGCCGCGCCGCGGCCCCGTGCCCGCGGTCACGCGTGCCGCGCCGCCACCACCGCCGGCGCCGTCGAGTGCGGCAGCAGGTCCACCGGGCGCGGCGGCAGACGCAGTTCCACGTCCACCCCGTCGGCGAAGCGGTACGGGCGGTGCGCCAGCACGCTCGCCAGGTGACGGCGCAGCCGCGACAGTTCGGCCCGTACCGTCACCGTACGGCCGCGGTCCCCGAACAGGTCCTGCGCCAGATCGGCGGCGCTGCGCCCCTGCGGCCGGTGCGCCAGCACGAACAGCACCTCGGCGTGGCGCGGGCTCAGCTCGTGCGACCAGCTGCCCGCCGGCCCGCTGACCGTGACCGCCGGTCGCGCGCGGGCGCTGAGGTCCAGCAGCACCCGGCTGGACCCGGGTTCGTCGCCCTGCGGCGCGCCGACGCGGATCAGCCAGCCGCCGGGCAGCGGTTCCAGCGTGCACATGCCGTACCGCGGCAGCCACAGCGGCCCGGCCTCGGGGGACTTGGGGAGCGCGACCCGGTCCGGCGGGGCCAGCCCGACGACCGCCGCCGTCCAGCCGTCCTTGTCCACGGCCAGCGCCCGGCCGCCGAGCCGGGCCAGTACGGGGGCGGCGCTCGCCCGCAGCCGGTCCAGCGCGCCGTGGTGCCGGTCGCGCAGCTCGCCCTCCGCGAGCCGGGCCACCGCGGAGACCAGCGACAGGGTCGTGGGGTGGAAGCTGTGCGCCGGGCCGCTCACGTCCACGGTGCCCAGCAGCCGCCCGTCGCGCGGGTCGTGCAACGGCGCCGCGGCGCACGTCCACTGGTGGTGGGTGCGCACGAAGTGCTCGGTGGTGTGCACCAGGACGGGGCGGCGGGCCACCAGCGCGGTCCCGATGGCGTTGGTGCCGACGACCTCCTCGGTCCAGTCCGCGCCCTTCTCGAAGCCGTGCCGGTCGGCCATCCGGCGGACCGACGCACAGCCCTCCCGCCACAGCACCCGGCCCTCGGCGTCCGTGACGACCATGATCTGCTGGGCGGCGTCGACGGCCGGCAGCAGGCCGCTGTTGAACAGCGGCAGCAGGGACGCCAGCTGGGAACCGTGCCGCCGGTGCTCCAGCTCCTCCACGGTCAGCGGGCGCTCCCGGCGGTCCCGGTCCGGGTCGACGCCGGAGCCCAGCACCCGGCGCCAGGACTCGCGGATCACCGTACGGGGCGCGGCGGCCGGCCGGTCACCGCAGAGCGCGGCCTCACGGACCGAGGCGAGGCGGCGCGTCGTCGCGCGTATCTCCTGGGCCGACCAGATACCCATGTCGATCGGTCTGTCGCTCACGCTGTATCTCTCCGTTGTGCACTGTCCGCCGTTGCCGCCCATGGTGCCGTCACCGGGCCCGTCCGAACGGGGGATTGCGCCAATTGGTTGCAACGGGCTGCAACTGTTGTGGCGTATGACGGGGGCGAGGAAGGTGACCGGCAGCACGGAGAGGAGGCAACGACAGGATGAACGTCACTCCTCGCGCCGTCGTGGCCGGTGCGGCGGACCACGTCCGTACGGGGCTCGCCGCGCACCTCGCGCGCCCCTACGGCGTCCCGCACCGCTCCGCCGCCGTCCCGGTCCGGCGCCGGCTGCCCGCTCCGGTGGACCTCGTCGTCCGCCCGCTCGGCCCGGCGACCGCCCGCGGAGGCGGACACAAGCCCTGAGGGCCGGCTCCGAGAGCCGGTCCGAGACCGGGGAGCGGTGCCGGGTCGGCGCGGCACCGCTCCCCGCACACGCGGTGGCGGGCCCCGGGCCCCACCCCCCTCTTCAGGGAACGGGGCCCGTCACCGCACTTCCGTCCGGGCCGCCACCGGCCCTGGCCCCGGCCGCCACCGAAGTCCTCGCGCCGGTGAGCCGCCCGTGACCTCAGCCGCTCGCCCCCTCAGCCGTCCAGCCCGTCAGCCGTCCGCCCCGTCCTCCATCACCGGCCGCGCCCGCTCCACGATCGCGCGGAGGCCGAGGGTGGGCGGCAGGGTGCCGAACGAGGCGCCGTGATCGGTGCCCAGGCGCGAGGCGCAGAACGCGTCGGCGACCTCCGGCGGCGCGTACCGGGCGAGCAGTGCGCCCTGGAGCACCAGTGCCATCCGCTCCGCCAGGCGCCGGGCGCGGGCCTCGATGCCCTCCAGATCGGCCAGTTCGGTGAGCAGGTCCTTGATCGCGGCGTCCAGACGGTGGTCGGCGCCCCGGGCCGTACCGATCTCCGTCAGGAACGCGTGCAGCGCCGCCGGTTCGCGGCGCAGCGCCCGCAGCACGTCCAGCGCCTGGAGGTTGCCCGATCCCTCCCAGACGGAGTTCAGCGGCGACTCGCGCAGCAGCCGCGGCATGCCGGACTCCTCCACGTAGCCGTTGCCGCCCAGGCACTCCAGCGCTTCGGCGGCCACCGGGGTACAGCGCTTGGTCACCCAGTACTTGGCCGCCGGGACGGCCAGCCGCAGGAAGGCGCGCTCCTGCTCGGTGTCCGCGTCGTACGCCGCCGCCAGCCGCAGCGCCAGCGCCGTCGCCGCCTCCGACTCCAGCGCCAGGTCCGCCAGGACGTTGCGCATCAGCGGCTGTCCGGCGAGCGGCCTGCCGAACGCCTGCCGGTACGCGGTGTGGTGCAGCGCCTGCGCCACCGCCTGCCGCATCACCGCCGCCGACCCCGTCACACAGTCCAGCCGGGTCGCCGCGACCATCTCGATGATCGTCGCCACCCCGCGCCCCTCCTCGCCGACCCGCCGCGCCCAGGTCGCGCCGTCGAACTCGACCTCGGCCGACGCGTTCGAGCGGTTGCCCAGCTTGTCCTTCAGCCGCTGGATGCGGAAGGAGTTGCGGCTGCCGTCCGGCAGCACCCGCGGCAGCAGAAAACAGGTGAGCCCGTCCCCGTCCGTGTGCCGGGCCGCGCCCCCGTCCGCCTGCCGCGCCGCGTCCCCGGCCGTCCGCGCCAGCACCAGGAACGCGTCCGACATCGGCGCCGAACAGAACCACTTGTGCCCGGTCAGCACGTACTCCCCGTCGGCGGGCAGGGGCTCGGCGACCGTCGTGGTCGCCCGCACATCACTGCCGCCCTGCTTCTCCGTCATCGCCATCCCGGCCAGCGCGCCCGGCTTCTCCGCCACCGGCCGCAGCCCCGGCTCGTACACCCGCGACGTCAGCAGCGGCTCCCACTCCGCGGCCAGCGCGGGCTCGGCCCGCAGCGCCGGCACCGCCGCGTGCGTCATCGACAGCGGACAGCCGTGGCCCGCCTCGGCCTGCGTCCACACCAGGAACCCGGCGGCGCGCCGGACGTGCCCGGCCGGCCGCGACCAGGCGTCGGTGAGCCCGGCCGACACGGCGTGCCCCAGCAGGCGGTGCCACGCCGGGTGGAAGTCCACCTCGTCCACCCGGTGGCCGTACCGGTCGTGGGTACGCAAAACGGGCGGGTTGCCGTCGGCCAGCGCGCCCCAGCGCTGCGCGTGCGCGGAGCCCGCCGCGCGGCCCAGCTCGCCCAGTTCGCCGCGCACCTCGTCCAGGAGGTCCGGCGGCACATGCCGCTCGACGGCCTCGGTGAGCGCCGCGTCCGCGGCGAAGACGTCGTACCCGACCAGGGGCGGAGGCTGGTTCGTGACCGTGTGAGTGGTGGCTGCCATGGCAGATACGGTAAGGAGGTGCAGCCAGTGAAAGAAGCAGCGCAGCGGCCGTCCGGCCGGCTGCACAGGGCCCGGGTCCTGTACCGCAACGTCTCCAAACGCCGCCTCGCCTGGCTGCTGCTGAAGGACACCGTCAACTCCTGCATGGAGTACCGCGTCACCGGGCTCGCCGCCGAAGCGGCGTTCTTCTGCCTGCTGTCGCTGCCGCCGCTGCTCCTCGGATTCATCGGCCTGCTCGGCTATCTGGAGCCCTGGATCGGCCAGGAGACCATCGACCACATCCGCGAGAACATCCTCGACGCGTCCGACACGCTGCTGTCCAGCAAGGGCGTCAACGAGATCGCCCGGCCGCTGCTCGACGACATCTTCACCGGCCGCCGCCCGGACGTCGTCTCCCTCGGCTTCGCCATCGCCCTGTGGTCCGGCTCCCGCGCGCTGAACGTCTTCGTCGACACCATCACGATCATGTACGGGCTGGACGGGCGGCGCGGCATCGTACGGACCCGGCTGCTGGCCTTCGTGCTCTACCTGGCCGCGCTGGTGGTCGGCGCCGTGGCGCTGCCGCTGATGGTGATCGGCCCGGACACCGTCGTCGGCTGGCTGCCGGCGAGCGGGACCGCCATCCGCATCCTGTACTGGCCCGTCGTCCTCATCCTCTCCGTCGCCTTCCTCACCACCCTCTACCACGTGTCCGTCCCCGTACGCTCACCCTGGCGCGAGGACATCCCCGGCGCGGTCGTCGCCCTCGCCATGTGGGTACTGGGCAGCCTGCTGCTGCGTGTCTACCTGACCCAGACCGTCGAGGGCCCCACCATCTACGGCTCGCTGGCCGCACCGGTCGCCGTCCTCCTGTGGATCGGCGTCTCCGCCTTCGCGGTCCTGGTGGGCGCGGCGATGAACGCCGCCTTCGACCGGGTGTGGCCCTCGGTCGCCACCGCCGCGGGCCGCGCCGAGAAGGAACGCCGCGCCCGTGAGGTCGCCGAGGCCCGGCGCTCCGCCCTCGCCGCCGTCGGCCTGGACGACGCCGCCTCCGAGGACCCCGGCCCGGCCGAAGCCCCGCAGCCGGACGACGACGAGGACGAGGACGACGACACCGAGGACGACGACACCCCCACCCCGTCCGAGTACCCCGAACGCTGGTCCCGCTTCCTGCCCCCACACGACGTACGGGGCCGCCTGCACGCACGGGCCAAGGGACGTTGGCGTCACTGACCGGCGGAAAGCCGGGGCCGACGGCTGAGGCCCGGGGCCGGGGACGGGGCGGCGGGCCGGGCACCGCTCCGGCCGCTCAGAGGCGGGTCAGATGCCGGTCGAACACGGCCCGCAGCCGGTCCACGTCGGCTGGGCTGCTCGCACCGCGCTTGGGCACGATCGTCAGGCTCGTGGCGTCCTTGTCGCCGCTGAAGAGGACGAACACGTGCGGGCTCTCGGTGTAGCGGGGCACGGCCTGCCAGGTGAGAGCGCTGGTCTGCTGACGGGTGGTGACCGTGATGCCGTTCTCGTCCACGACCGTCCGGCACTCGCCGATCGTCTCGGCGTACCGGCGGAACTGACGGGCCTGCAACCAGGGCATGCCCAGCAGCACCAGCAGGATCAGCGTCGGCGCCACCAGCAGGCGCATGTCCACGCTTCCGCCGTCCATCCAGAGCAGTGCTGCGGCGACGTACAGCAGTACGGCGGCCGCGCACAACACCCATCTGAAGCGCCGTCCGGCGGGCGTGGTCCGTGCGCGCGCCTGGAGTCCCTGCCGGAAATCCTCGACCGTCGCCCGGTAGAAGAGCTCGATCTGCGTTCCGGTCTGCGGTTCGCCGGACACACGTCCCCCTTGGGAAGAAAACAATTCGGGCGGAATTCTAACGCTGTGTGATGAGCTGTTTCACCCGTACCGGTGGCCCTCGCCGTCCACGGTCTCCCGTAACCGCGGCCCCCCGGCACCTGCGGTCTCCGGCCCGAGAGCGCCGCAGGCGGGCGGCGTGCTGAATTCGGGTGACCGACGAGCGTGCGGACCGGCGAGCGGCGTCGTGGAGCGGGGGCGTGCTGCATGGTGTGTTTTCGGGATGTGAATCCGCGCCACCTTTTCCGGGAGAGCCGTGCACCCCTTTTCCCTTCGCGGGCCGCGCCGCGCGTGTTACGGCGGGTTCTGCGCGATGCCGCTCGCCGTGCTCCTGGTTCTCGCGGGCGGTTCGCCGGGAAGCGCGTACGCCGCCGTAGCGTCCGACGGCCGGACGCCGGTCGCGGTGGGTGCGCCCGTGCCGACCGTCGATCCCGTGCTGCCGTACGGCGGGCCCGTACGGTGCTCCACCCCCGGTGACTGCCTTCCGGCGGTGGTGACGGTCGCGCCGGGGCCCGGCGCCGGACCGGAGCGCGCCCCCGCCGCGTCGCCCGGCGCGCGCCCGGCCCTGCCCGCCACCGGGGGCGGGTCGCTGATTCCGGTGGCCGCGCTGGGATCGGTGCTGCTCATCGTGGGGGCGGTGGCCGCCGCCGTGGGCCGGGACCGGCGGAACCGCCGTCGGCGGGCGGCGGGGCGGTGAACCGTCTCCCGTCGCACCGGCCGCCACCCAGCGATGATCATGTTCCGGGCTTCGCGGGGCAGGAGGTGGACAGCGCAGCCGTATCCGTTCGGCGCAAGGGAAGGAGCCCCGCCTGTGACCGCACCCGCGAGAGCTGACGGCGCATCAACCGGTTCCGCTGCCCGTTCCCGTACGTACCCGATGTGGCGGACGCTGTTCGTCCTCGCCGTGCTCGGTGTCCTCCTCTGCGGCGGGTACCTCGCCGTCCGCGAAGTGGTGCGGTGGGCGGCCGAGCACCCGGGCCCGGCCCTCGTCGCGGGCTGTGCCGTCCTCCCGCCCCTCCTGGCCCTGGCCGTGGTGGCGGTCCGCGCCATGCCGCGGCTGCGCGAGCTGCGGCGGGCGGCGCGGGCGGGGAAGGCCGAGGCCGAGGCGGAGGTGGCGGCGATGGCGGAGGCCCCGCCGGAGGCGGCGCCCGGCGCCGGGCCCTGGCGCCTCCAGGACTTCCTCGCCATGGACGCGGACGGCTTCGAGCAGGCGATAGCCGCCCTCTGCGAACGCGACGGCTGCCGGGACGTACAGGTGGTCGGCGGCGCGGGGGACCTGGGCGCGGACGTCCTGGCCAGCGCGTCCGGCGGCCGCCGGATCATCATCCAGTGCAAGCGGTACGGGGAGTCCCACAAGGTCGGCTCCCAGGACGTGCAGCGCTTCGGCGGCACCTGCTTCACGGTGCACGAGGCCGAGATCGCCGCCGTCGTCACCACGAGCACCTTCACCGAACCCGCCACCGACTACGCCGCCACCTGCGGCATCCGCTGCTTCGACGGAGAGCAGCTGGTCACCTGGGCGAACGGGGGCGGGGCGGCGCCCTGGGCGTGAACCGCCGGGGAGCCGGCGCGCGAGTCGTCATCCGAAACGCGGCCGTCCCAGGCGGCCGCGAGGTTCCGGGCAGTTGCCCCGCCCCTCCCCGCCGGACCACCCCTAAGCGACCGGAATCCGCAGGTACCGCCCCGCCGTGTGCAGGTCCGCCTCGATGCGCGCCGCGGCCGTCCGCAGGTGCGGCAGGAAGGTGTCGCGGTCCTCGGTGGGGGAGCGGCGGCCCGCGTGGGTGGAGATGTTGACCGCGGCGACGACGCGGGAGTCGCGGTCGCGGACGGGGACGGCGAGGGAGCGCAGGCCCTCCTCCAACTCCTCGTCCACCAGGGCGTAGCCGTCCTCGGCGGTCCGCGCCAGCAGGGCCGTCAGGCGTTCGGGGGAGGTGACGGTGTGCCGGGTGAGGGGGGCGAGGGTGGTGCGGGCGAGGTGGGCGTCGCGTTCCGCCGGTGGGAGGCCGGCGAGGAGGACGCGGCCCATGGAGGTGGGGTACGCCGGGAAGCGGGTGCCCACGGTGATGTTGACGCTCATGATCCGTACGGTGGGGACCCGGGCCACGTACTGGATGTCCGTACCGGACAGCACCGCCATCGACGCGGAGTCGTGCACCCGCTCCACCAGCGCGGCCAGGTGCGGCTGGGCGATCTCCGGCAGGGTCAGGCCCGACAGCGGGGCGAAGCCCAGGTCCAGCACCTTCGGCGTGGGGCGGAAGAGGCGGCCGTCCGAGGCGACGTAGCCGAGGTGTTCCAGGGTGATCAGGGCGCGGCGCGCGGTGGCGCGGGCCAGGCCGGTGGCCTCCGCGACGGCGGTCAGGGGCAGCGCCGCCCGGCCGGTGCCGAACGCGGTGAGCGTGAGCAGGCCGCGGGCCAGTGACTCGACGAACTCCGGGCCCAGTTCCTGCTTGGAGGCACGCATCCAGGAGGCGTGCCGGGCGGACGAGGGGCCGGAGGGCGAGGAGGCGGGGGGAGCGGGAGCGGCCAGGAGCCGTTGCATTTCGGCGACGGTGTCGCGGAGTCGGGGGAGTACGGCGGCAGGGAGGTCGGCGGCGTCCAGCCGGCTGGTGTGGCTGACGACGCTGACCGCGCACACCGGGCGGCCCCGCGGGTCGCGTACCGGCACCGCGACGGCGACCAGGCCCGGTTCGATCAGCTGGTCGTCCAGGGACCAGCCGGCGGTACGGGCCGCCTCGACCCGGGTGGTGAAGTCCGCGTCGGCAGCCCCCGGTTCCGTACCGCCGTCCTCGTACCGGCGCGGCGGCACGGCCGGGAAGCCCGCGTCCGCGGGGTCCGCCGCGCGCCGCCGCTCCCAGCGCCGCCAGGCGCCCCCGTCCCAGTCGGCGGCGAACAGCGCTCCGGGGGCGCCCCGTTCGGCGGGCAGCAGGTCGCCGATCCGGAACGCCAGTGACATCGCGCGGCGCCGCGTCGCCTGGTGGACGAAGCGCACGCCGTCGCCGTCCGGCACGGCGAGCGAGACCGATTCGTCGAGCGCGTCGGCCAGCCGTTCGGCGGCCGGACCGAGCCGGCCGGGCAGTTCGGAGGCGGCCAGGTAGGCGTTGCCGAGTTCCAGCAGGCCGGGCGCGAGCACCGCGTCCCGGCCTTCGACGCGTACGTGGCCGAGGCGGGCGAGGGTGCTCAGGACGCGGTCGACCGTGGAGCGCGCGAGTCCGGTCGCCCGCACCAGGTCGCCGACGGCCCGCCGCCCGCCGCCGGCGGTCAGTTCGCGCAGCACGGTCAGGCCGCGCAGCAGCGGTCCCACCGCCTCCGGGGGCGGCGGCGGTGCGTCGGTGGCGGGGCGGGGCATGGGCTCTCCAGGGTGCGGAAATCTCCTCGGAACCGTACCTGCCGGACCGTTGACAGGGCCGGGAGAGGGCTTCAGACTCAGGGCACGCCGATTATGAACAGAAGTTCACCAGGCGAACAAGGCGGGGTGCCGCGGGCCGTACGGTCCCGGGCACCCGGCATCGCGGAACGACGCGAGGGCGAGGACATGGCCGACATCCGTTCCCTGCACGACGCCGTCGGGGACCTGATCCACGACGGGGACACCGTCGCGCTGGAGGGCTTCACCCACCTGATCCCGTTCGCCGCGGCGCACGAGATCATCCGGCAGGGCATCACCGGCCTGACGCTGGCCCGTATGACGCCGGACGTGGTCTACGACCAGCTGATCGGCGCGGGCGCGGCCCGCAAACTGGTCTTCTCCTGGGGCGGCAACCCCGGCGTCGGCTCGCTGCACCGCTTCCGCGACGCGGTCGAGAACGGCTGGCCGCACCCGCTGGAGCTGGACGAGCACAGCCACGCGGGCATGGCCAACCGCTATGTCGCCGGCGCCTCGAAGCTGCCGTTCGCGGTGCTGCGCGGCTACCGCGGCAGCGGCATCCCCGGCCGTACGGACACCGTCGCCACCGTCACCTGCCCCTTCACCGGCGAGGAACTGGCCGCCGTGGCCGCCCTCAACCCGGACGTCACGGTCATCCACGCCCAGCAGGCCGACCGGAACGGCAACGTGCAGCTGTGGGGCCTGACCGGGGTGCAGAAGGAAGCGGTGCTGGCCGCCGGGCGGGTGCTGGTCACCGTCGAGGAGATCGTCGAAGGGGCGCTGGAGCCGAGGCCCGGCTCGGTGGTGCTGCCCGGCTGGGTGATCGACGCCGTCGTGCCGGTGCCCGGCGGCGCCCACCCTTCCTACGCCGCCGGGTACTCGGTCCGCGACAACGACTTCTACCAGGAGTGGGACGCCGTCTCCCGCGACCGGGCCGCCTTCGTGCGGTGGCTCGACGAGAACGTACGGAAAGGGACCCGATGAGTGCTGCGGACGACGGCGCGCGCTGCGGACGCGACGAACTGATGGAGGTCAACGCGGCCCGCGCGCTGGGCGGCGCGAAGACCTGCTTCGTCGGGATCGGGCTGCCCAGCACGGCCGCCAACCTGGCCCGCCGTACCGTCAATCCGGACCTGGTCCTGGTGTACGAGTCCGGCACCATCGGCTCCCGGCCGACCCGGCTGCCGCTGTCCATCGGCGACGGCGAACTGGCCGACACCGCCGACGCGGTGGTGTCCGTGCCGGAGATGTTCAACTACTGGCTGCAGGGCGGCCGGATCGACGTGGGCTTCCTCGGGGCCGCCCAGCTCGACCGGTTCGCCAACATCAACACCACCGTCGTGGACCGCGGCCCGGACCGGCCCGAGGGCAGGCTGCCCGGCGCCGGCGGCGCCCCCGAGATCGCCGCCAACTGCGGCGAGGTGTTCGTCGTGCTGCGGCACACCCGCCGCAACCTCGTGCCCGCGCTCGACTTCGTCACCACCCTCGGCCACGGTACGGGCCCGGGCGACCGCGCCGCCCTCGGCCTGCGCGGCGCCGGGCCCACCACCGTCATCACCGACCTCGGCGTGCTGCGCCCGGACCCGGACACCGCCGAACTGGTGCTGACCGCCCTGCACCCCGGCGCCACCGTGGAGCAGGCGCGGGCGGCGACCGGCTGGGACCTGCGTACGGCACCGCACCTGACGACCACCGAGGCGCCCACCGACGCCGAACTGGCCGCCCTGCGCGCGCTCAAGGCGGCCCCCGCCCCGCCCGGAACCGGCCGCGCGACCCCACAGGCCCTACGTCTGGAGAAGCCCCGATGACTCCACCGAGCGCATCCGCCGCCCCGGGATCCCCGGCCGCCGCCGCACCGGCGGAGGCCGCGGCACCGCTGCCCCCGGGCACCGAACCGCAGTACGTCATCGACCGCGAGATCGCCGCGCTGCACACCGCAGCCGCCGACGCCCGCACGGCGGGCGGCCCCGTACCGGCGCACCCCGGTCGCGACTTCGCCCCGTACCGCAGCACCCGGCTGCGCCACCCGAGACAGCCACCGGCCGTGCTCGACGTGCTGCGGGACCCGGAGACCGCCGAACTGTCCGGGCCCGCCTTCGGCGACACCGACGTCACCGCCCTGGACGCCGATCTCACCCGGCAGCACACCGGCGAGCCGCTCGGCGAGCGGATCACCGTCACCGGCCGGGTACGGGACCGCGCCGGCCGCCCGGTACGCGGCCAGCTCGTCGAGATCTGGCAGGCCAACGCCGCCGGCCGGTACGCCCACCGGCGCGATCGGCACCCGGCGCCGCTCGACCCCAACTTCACCGGCGCCGGCCGCTGTCTGACGGACGACGAGGGCCGGTACGCGTTCACCACCGTCCGGCCCGGCGCCTATCCGTGGCGCAACCACCACAACGCCTGGCGCCCGGCGCACATCCACTTCTCGCTCTTCGGCACCGCCTTCACCCAGCGGCTGGTCACCCAGATGTACTTCCCGGGCGACCCGCTGTTCCCGTACGACCCGATCCTGGCCTCCTGCACCGACCCGCGGGCCCGCGCCCGGCTGGTGTGCGCCTACGACCCGGAGATCGCCCGCGCGGAGTGGTGCCTCGGCTACCGGTGGGACATCGTGCTGGACGGACCGTCCGCCACCTGGACCGAGGAGGGCCGCTGAGATGTCACCCGCCCCGCACGACATGTCCGCCACCCCGCACGAGACCGCGCCGCGCCGTGAAGGCGTACCGCAGCAGCCGGACGCCGGCCCGGAGACGCCCGGGACGCTGCCCCCGACCCCGTCCCAGACCATCGGCCCGTTCTTCGGCCACGCGCTGCCGTTCCCCGGCGGTGGCGAGATGGCGCCCACCGGGCACCCGGACACCATCACCCTGTACGGCCGCGTCCTGGACGGCGCGGGGGAGCCGGTGCCGGACGCGCTGCTGGAGTTCTGGCAGGCCGGGCCGGACGGCGGCCTGCGCGGCGCGCCCGGCTCACTGCGCCGCGACGCGGCCACCGGCGCGGTCGTCGGCCGCGACGGCGTGGACTTCACCGGTTTCGGCCGGGTCCCCACCGGCGCCGACGGCCGCTACGTCCTGCGCACGCTGCCCCCCACCGCACCGGCGGGCCGGCCGGACGCGGCACCGTACATCGCGGTGTGCGTCTTCGCCCGCGGCCTGCTGCACCACCTGTTCACCCGGGTCTACTTCCCCGGGGACGCGGCGGCCCACGCGGCCGACCCGCTGCTGTCCCGGCTCCCCGCGCACCGGGCGCGCACCCTGGTCGCGCGGGCCGACGGCGAGCGGCGGTACCGCTTCGACATCCGTCTCCAGGCCGCCGCCGAGGGCGAGGGCGCTGTGGCGGGCGACGGGACGGGCGAGGAGACGGTCTTCCTTGAGTTCCGCTGACCACGGCCTGCTGGCGCCGGGCCGGGCGGACTCCGCCGTCGAGGCCGCCACCGGAGACACCGCGTACGTACGCGCCCTGCTGGACGCGGAGGCCGCCCTGACGCGGGCTCAGGCGGCCGTCGGGCTGGCGCCGGCCGCGGCGGCCGAGGCCGTCACCGCGGCGGCGCGCGACACCGGCCGGTACGACGCCCGCGACCTCGCGGTACGGGCCCGCGCCGGCGGCAACCCGGTCATCCCCCTCGTCACCGCCCTCACGTCCGCCGTGGCCGGGCAGGACGCCGGGGCCGCCGCGTACGTCCACCGCGGCGCCACCAGCCAGGACATCCTCGACACGGCCACCATGCTGGTCTGTTCGCGCGCCCTGGCAGCCGTCCTCGCCGACCTGGACGCCACCGCCGCGACCCTGGCCCGCCTGGCGGCCGGGCACCGCGGCACACCGATGGCGGGCCGCACGCTCACCCAGCACGCGGTGCCGGTCACCTTCGGGCTCAAGGCCGCGGGGTGGCGCGGGCTGGTGCTGGACGCCCGGGACCGGCTCGCCGCCGTACGGGACGCGCTGCCCGCGCAGTTGGGCGGCGCGGCGGGCACCCTCGCCGCGTTCCACGCGTTCGCGGAGGCCGACGCGGAGCAGGGGACGGCCGACGGTTCCGCCGGGGCAGCGTGCCCCGGGCCCGGCGGGGACGACCTCGGGCTGCGGCTGCTCGCCGCGTACGCGGCCGAGACCGGCCTCGCCGAGCCCGTACTGCCCTGGCACACGCTGCGCACCCCCGTCGCCGACCTCGCGGGCGCGCTGGCCCACACCGCCGGCGCCCTCGGCAAGGCCGCCGCCGATGTGCTGGCCCTGTCCCGTACCGAGACCGGCGAACTGGCCGAAGGCCGCGGCGGCGGCTCCTCCGCCATGCCGCACAAGTCCAACCCCGTACGGGCCACGCTGATCGCCGCCGCGGCCCGGCAGGTCCCGGCGCTGGCCGGAGTGCTGTACGGGTCCCTGGCCGCCGAGGACGAACGGCCGGCCGGCGCCTGGCACGCGGAGTGGCAGCCGCTGCGCGACGCCCTGCGGCTGGTGGGCGGCGCGGCCCGGGACGCCGCCGAACTGACCGCGGGGCTGCGGGTGCGCCCGGAGCGGATGCGCGCCAACCTCGCCGCGACCGGCGGACTGGTCGTCGCCGAGCGCCTGGCGGCCGTGCTAGGCGCCCACCTCGGGCGGGACACGGCCGAACGGCTGCTCACCGACGTGGCGCGCCGTGCCGCGGAGGACGGCACGGCACTGGCCGAGGCGCTGGGCCGGACCCTGCGCGCGCACCACCCCGCCACCGCCGCGGCCTTCCCCGCCGCGCGGCTGCGGGAGCTGACCGCCCCGGCCGCGTACACCGGCTCGGCCGGGGCGCTCGTGGACCGCGCCCTGCGCCGCCCCGCCGCGCACCGCGCCGCACCGACCCCGCAGGAGAACGCATGACCAGCTCCGTCGCCCACCCGCTCCCGCATCACCGCGAGGACGGGCCCGCCGACGCGCCCCCGCTCATCCTGGGCCCGTCCCTGGGCACCTCGCTCGCGGTGTGGGAGCCGCAGATGGCGGTGCTGGCACGGCGGTTCCGCGTCGTGCGCTGGGACCTGCCCGGGCACGGCGGTACTCCGTACGACGTCCTCGCGAGCCGTGCGGAGGGGGCCGCCCGCACGGTCGCGGACCTCGCCGGACTCGTCCTCGCCCTCGCCGACTCCCTCGGCATCGACCGGTTCGCGTACGCGGGCATCTCCCTGGGCGGCGCGGTCGGCACCTGGCTCGCGGTCCACCACCCCGAGCGGATCGTGTCCCTCGCGCTGGTCTGCTCCTCGGCCCGCTTCGGCGAGCCGGAAGGGTGGCACGAACGCGCCGCGCGCGTACGGGAACAGGGCATCGCGGCGGTCGCCGGCACCACGCCCGGCCGCTGGTTCACCCCGGCGTTCGCCGGCACACCGGTGGCACGCGACCTCCTGGCCGGGCTGCGGACCGTGGCGCCGGAGGGGTACGCGGCCTGCTGCGACGCGCTCGCCACGTACGACCTGCGCGGTGAACTGGGCCGGATCGGTGCGCCCACCCTCGTGATCGCGGGCCGCGACGACCCCGCGACACCGCCCGCGCACGCCCGCGAACTCGCCGACGGCATCCCGGCCGCGAGCCTCACCGAACTGGCCGGGGCCGCCCACCTGGCCACCGCCGAACGGCCCGCGCAGGTGCTCGCCGCGCTCCTCGGCCACCTCGCGGCACATCCGGCGGACGGCGGCCGGGCGGCCCCGGACGACGTACCGGACGCCGGGAGCCTTACGGGCCTGGATTCCGGCAGCCGCGCGGCTCCCGGCCCCGGCAGCCGCGCGGGCACCGATACCGCCACCGACGACCGCACCCGCCACGCCGCCGGCACCGCCGTCCGCCGCGCCGTGCTCGGCGACGGCCACGTCGACCGCTCGGCCGCCCGCACCACCGCCTTCACCGCCGTCTTCCAGGACTTCCTCACCCGCTACGCCTGGGGCGAGATCTGGACCCGCCCCGGACTGTCCCGGCACACCCGCAGCTGCATCACGATCACCGCCCTGGTGGCGCGCGGACACCACGAGGAACTGGAGCTGCACCTGCGCGCCGCCCTGCGCAACGGGCTGACCGCCGAGGACATCCAGGAAGTCCTGCTCCAGTCGGCCGTCTACTGCGGCGTACCGGCCGCGAACTCCGCGTTCGCGCTGGCCGACCGCGTAATCGCCGACCACCGGGAAGGGAAGTGACCCCGATGCGCCCCACTTCCGCCGCGTCCCCGGCCCCCGCCACCACCACGGTCGGCATCGTCGGCGGCGGCCCGGCCGGGCTGCTGCTGGCCCGGCTGCTGCACCGCTCCGGCATCGACAGCGTCGTCCTGGAGAGCCGCGACCGCGCCTACGTCGAACAGCGCCAGCGCGCCGGCATCCTGGAACAGGGCACCGCCGACACGCTGCGCGCCTGCGGCGCGGGGGAGCGCCTGGACCGGGAAGGCATCGTCCACCACGGCATCCGGCTGCGCTTCGACCGGCGCTCGCACCGCGTCGACTTCCCGTCCCTGACCGGCGGCCGCAGCGTGCTGGTCTACGCGCAGACCGAGGTGGTCAAGGACCTCATCGCCCTCCAGCTCGCGGACGGCCCGCCGCTGGTGTTCGGGGCGCGGGCCCGCGCGGTCGAGGGCGCGGACACCGATCGGCCCGTCATCCGCTACGCCCACCAGGGCAGGGAACACACCCTCACCTGCGACTACGTCGTCGGCTGCGACGGCTTCCACGGCATCGTCCGGGACGCGGTGCCGTCCGGCGCCCGCCGCACGTACGAGCGCGGCTACCCGTACTCCTGGCTCGGCGTCCTCGCCGACGTCCCGCCGTCCTGCGACGAGCTGGTCTACGCCCACTCGGAGCGCGGCTTCGCCCTGTTCAGCATGCGCTCGCCCACCGTCAGCCGGCTCTACCTCCAGGTCCCCAACGGCACCGACCCCGCCGACTGGCCGGCCGGGCGGATCTGGGACGAACTCGATGCCCGCTCGGCCACCGACGAGCCGTGGAAGCTCGCCCGCGGCCCGATCACCGCCACATCGGTCCTGCCGATGCGCAGCGTGGTCACCGAACCGATGCGGTACGGGCGGGTGCTGCTCGCCGGGGACGCGGCGCACATCGTCCCGCCGACCGGCGCCAAGGGACTCAACCTCGCCGCTTCCGACGTCACCCGGCTGGCGCACGCCTTCGCCCACCTGAAGGCCACCGGCTCCACGGAGCTGCTGGACGGCTGGTCCGACGCCTGTCTGCGCCGCGTCTGGCGCGCCGAGCAGTTCTCGTACTTCATGACGACGGCGCTGCACACCGAACCCGGCCAGAGCGCCTTCGACACCCGGCTGCAGATCGCGCAGCTGGACCGCATCGCGGCCTCCCGGCATGCGGCGGCCGAACTGGCCGAGAACTACACGGGACTGCCGTACGCCCGGTTCGGCCGCGTGGCGACGGGTACCCGCCGCGGCTCCGGAACACAGTCGGCACCACCGCCGTGACGGAGGTACACGGACATGAGTGAACAGCCGGACGTCGTCGAACTGCTCAAACAGCAGCACCGGCAGATCCGCGAACTCCTCGCCGAAGTGGACGACTCCAAGGGCGCGGACCGGGCGGACGCCTTCCACCGCCTGGTCCGCCTGCTCGCCGTCCACGAGACGGCCGAGGAGGAGGTCGTCCACCCGTACGCCCGCCGGCACATCGACGGCGGTGACGAGGTGGTCGGGGCGCGGATCGACGAGGAGGAGCACGCCAAGCGGGTGCTGAGCGAACTGGAGTCCCTGGATCCCGAAGCTCCGGAGTTCCACGACCGGTTCGGCGCGCTGCGGCACGACGTGCTCGCCCACGCGGACGCCGAGGAACGGCTGGAGTTCGCGCGGCTGCGGGACACCGCGGACCAGCGCGGCCTGGAAACGCTGGCCCGCGCCGTCAAGGCCGCCGAGGCCCTGGCGCCCACCCGGCCGCACCCCGGCACGGACACCGCCGCCAAGAACCTCGCGGCCGGACCGGTGGCCGCGGTGATCGACCGCACCCGGGACGCCGTACGGAAGGCGATGGGGACGTCCTGACCGGCCCCTGACCCGCCGGGGACACCGGCCGCCGGGCAGGGCGGCCGAACCGACGGCGGCCGGGGCGCCTGCCCCGGCCGCTGCCCGCCGCCAGGACGTTCCCGCACCACGTCCGGCGGCTTCTTGTTGTCGCGTTCTTGTCGTCGCGCGGCCCCAGGAACCGCGGACGGCGCAGTCTGCCGTCCCGGGCCACTCGTGAAACCGGTCTGCGCCACCAGCCCGGGCCGGCCTTGCCCGCGTAACCCAGCCGGCCCGCTTGGCGATCAGGCCCTCCCAGCCGCGGGCGCATGCCTGGTCGAGTTCTTCCCGTCCGCCCTGGTTGCGGTGCTCCGCCCTGGATGCGGTGCGGTGTCAGCCGCATCGGCCGGCAGCCCGTCGGGCGGCGAACTCACCCGCGTCCCCGGCCCCTGCTCCCGCCCCGCTCGCCCGTGCTCTTCTTCGCGCTCTTTCGCGTCTGCTTTTCCTGCTTTTCCTGGTTTTCCGGCCGGTCTTCCGCGCCGGTCTCCGCCGCCACGTCCTCGGCCACCTGCTTGAGCGTGTGCCCGCTCAGCACCGAGCGCGCCCGCCGCGGGTCGGGCGTGCCCTGGCCATCCGCGTGCGCGTCGTCGGTCTTCACCAGCAGCCACGATTCCCGCTCGTCGCTGTCCGGGCCGCCGCGGAACCGGGTGAGGGCATAACCGCCGTGCAGTTTCCTGCCCTCCATCCAGAACGTCACATGGCCCTTTTCCAGCGCTTCGGCGAACGGTACCGGTCGGCCTTTCCGGTCGTGCGCGGTCGGCCGGTAATGGCCCTGGTCCCATACGATCACCGTGCCGCCCCCGTACTCACCCGCCGGAATGACACCTTCGAAATCCCGGTAGTCCAGCGGGTGGTCCTCGGTCGGCATCGCCAGCCGTTTGTCCTTCGGGTCCGTGGACGGGCCCTTCGGTACGGACCACGATTTGAGCACCCCGTCGACCTCCAGCCGGAAATCGAAATGCATACGGCTCGCGTCGTGGATCTGCACCACGAACCGCGGCTTTCCGGAGGAGTCGGGGGAGTCACCGCCCCGCGGCTCCGACGTCCGGTCGAAATGCCGTTTCGACAGATAGGTCCGCAGCGGCTCCTTGCTCATCCCGGTCCGCCGGGGTCAGCGGCCGAGCGCCTTGGCCAGCTGGTCCTTGTTCATGTTCGACCGGCCTTCCACGCCGCGCTTCTTGGCCTCGTTGTACAGCTGGTCGCGCGTGGGGCCCTTGGAGCCGGTGCGGTTGCCGGAGCGCTGACCGCCGCGCTCGGGCGCCGACTTGCGGTCCTGGGTCGACGATTTGCTGGCCGTCTTCGACTCGCCGGAGCGGGCGCGCTCCTTGTTCACGGTACGGGCCGCGATCTCCTTCGCCCGGCCCTTGGACGTACCGCGCTTCTCGGCGCCTTCCTTGATGTGCTCGTACTGGCGCTCACGCTTGGCGTTCGATCCTGCGGGCATGGTGTTTCTCCTCTGTCTCGCACACGCCCCGGACACGTACCGGCGTACCTGTCCCGGACCTGCCGTGTACCGTTTCTCGGACTACGGTTACCCGTGAATTCCGGCTCATAACGATCGGCCTCCGCGAGCGCCCCGACGGCCGAACGCGCGGCGCCGGACCGCCCCGTTCCTCACGCGCCGGTCTTCCGGGCGCGCAGGCACCGGATGAATTCCTCCCCGTACGGCAGGGCGACGCACGCGCCCACCCCGGCCGCGATACCGGCCAGGTATTTCCCGGGCAGCGGACGCTCCTTCGGCAGCAGCTTCCAGGCGTCCGGCCGCCGGCCGCCGCGCGCGAGATCCCGTACGGACTCCCAGTGCAGGCAGGCGGTGAAGGCGACGGCCGCCAGCGGCAGCACCTCCAGGAAGCTGTGGATGTGCTGTTCCACCGGGCGCACCTCGCGGTCCTCGGTGGCCACCGACACGTCCCAGATCGCGGTGGCGCTGTGCGCGGCGGCGGCCCCGCCCATCAGCGACAGCACCAGCGGGTTGATCCGCGCGACCAGGCCGGCCAGCACCGGCACCCCGGCCTCCGCCATCATCACCGCGTGGATCGCGGACTCCTTCACGCCGGTGGTCTTCTCGATGTCCGTACGCCGGTGCATCACCCAGTCGGCGACGGCCGGTACGAACCACATGGGCAGGACGCCGTACAACAGGACGCGCTGCGCCGCGTTCTCCACGTCGTCCGCGCCGGGGGCGGGCCGCAGCGCCCGCCCCCGCCGCCAGTGCCGCCAGTCCTTCAGTGCCGTCAACCTCGCCACGGGGTCCTCCTGGAAATCGGTCGGTCGGTGTCGGCCATGGGCCGGATCCCGGCGTCCGCCACCGGGCCCGGCCCCGCCGGTTCAGTCCTGGCTCTCCCCGCGGCCCTTGCCGCCCGGCAGGAACTCCTGGAGCTTCGCCTTGACCCCCTGCTTGAGCACCCCGGCCGTCTCCGGGTCGCCCTTGAGGATCGCCGTCGCCGCCGCCTCGATCTGGTCCAGCGTGGCGTGCGGCGGGATGGGCGGCACGTTGGGGTCGGTACGGAAGTCGATGACGAACGGCCGGTCCGCGGCGAGCGCCTGCCGCCACGCGCTCTCCACCTCCTCGGGCCGCTCGACCCGGACCCCGCCGAGCCCGATGGAGCGCGCGAAGTCGGCGTACGGCACGTCCGGGATGCGCTGCGACTCCTCGAACTGCGGCGCCCCCGACATGGCCCGCATCTCCCAGGTGACCTGGTTGAGGTCCTCGTTGTTCAGCACCCCGACGATCATCCGCGGGTCGCTCCACTCCCGCCAGTACTTGGCCGCGGTGACCAGCTCGGCCATGCCGTTCATCTGCATGGCCCCGTCACCGACGATGGCCAGCGCCGGCCGCTCCGGGTGCGCGAACTTCGCGCCGATCACGTACGGCACGCCCGGTCCCATGGTGGCCAGCGTCCCGGACAGCGACCCGCGCATCCCGCCGCGCATCCGCAGGTGGCGCGCGTACCAGTTGGCCGCCGAGCCGGAGTCCGCGGCCAGGATCACGTTGTCGGGCAGGTGCGCGTCCAGCGCGTGCACCACGTACTCCGGGTTGATCGGGTCGGCCTCGACGGCGGCGCGCCGCTCCATGACCTGCCACCAGCGCTTGACGTTCGACTCGATCTGCTCCCGCCACTTGCGCGCCTTCTTGTGCTGGAGCAGCGGCAGCAGCCGCTCCAGCGTCTTGGACGCGTCACCGACGAGGTTGACCTCGAAGGGGTAACGCAGCCCGACCATGAACGGATCGATGTCGATCTGCACGGCACGGGCCTGCCCGTACTCGGGCAGGAACTGCGAGTACGGGAAGCTGGAACCGATCACCAGCAGCGTGTCGCACTCCTGCATCAGCTCGTAACTGGGCCGGGTGCCCAGCAGACCGGTCGCGCCGGTCACGTACGGCAGCTCGTCGGAGAGCACGTCCTTGCCGAGCAGCGCCTTGGCCACCCCGGCGCCGAGCAGTTCGGCGGCCTCCTCGACCCGCTCACGGGCCCCGCGGGCGCCCTGGCCCACCAGGATGGCCACCTTCTCGCCCGCGTTCAGCACCTCGGCGGCGCGCCGCAGGTCCTCGTCGGCCGGTACCGGCGCGTACCGCGACACGCCCAGGCTGGACGGCACCATCTTGAACTCGTGGGTGGGCGCGCTGTACTCCAGCTCCTGTACGTCACCGGGGACGATGACGGCCGTGACGGTGCGCTTGGCGTAGGCGGTGCGGATCGCGCGGTCGAGGACGTTCGGCAGCTGCTCCGGGACCGTCACCATCTCGCAGAACTCCGCGGCGACGTCCTTGTACAGGCTCATCAGGTCGACTTCCTGCTGGTAGGAGCCGCCCATGGCGCTGCGCGCGGTCTGCCCCACGATGGCCACCACCGGTACATGATCCAGCTTCGCGTCGTAGAGCCCGTTCAGCAGGTGGATGGCGCCCGGCCCGGAGGTCGCCGCGCACACGCCCACCTTGCCGGAGAACTTGGCGTACCCGACGGCCTCGAACGCGGCCATCTCCTCGTGCCGGGCCTGGACGAACTTCGGCCGGTTGCCGGCCCGTCCCCAGGCGGCCAGCAGGCCGTTGATGCCGTCCCCCGCGTACGAGAAGACGTGGTCGACGTCCCATTCGCGCAGGCGCTGGAGGATGTGGTCGGAGACTTTGGTGGACATGCGGTTCTTTCCTCTCACAATCGCGACGGCGGGTGCCGGCCCGGCCTTCCGTGTGCCCGTCCCGGCCGGGACGAATGCACGGCCGTCCGGACGGTTCTCCCGAAAATCCGGTTACCGGCGGTCACCGCTCGCCGGGTGCCGCGAGGAGGCTGCTGTCCAGGCGCTCGGCCAGGTCGGCCGGGCCGCCGTACACCTCGTACGCGCCCGCCTCCCGCAGGTCGTGCTCCGGGTAGCCGCCGCTGAGCACCGCCAGACACGGCACCCCCGCCCGGTGACTGGCCCGCACGTCCCAGACCGTGTCGCCGATGAAGACGGCCGAGTCGGCGCCGACGCCGCCGTGCTCCAGCGCGCTCTGCACGAGATCCGGCGCGGGCTTGCTCGCCGACACGTCGTCGGAGCCGGTGACCGCGGTGATCGCGTCCTCCGCGTCCAGCGCGCGGCGCATCGCCTCCAGCTCGGGGCCGTGCGCCGAGCTCGCCAGCACCACCGTCCAGCCGCGCTTCGCGCACTCCCGCAGCAGCTCGGCCGCGCCGTCGAGCGGGGCCAGCCGCTCCCAGTACTGGGCGAAGAGCGTGCCGTGCGCCGTCCGGATCGACTCGTCCTCGTCGCGGTCCCGGTCCCCGCTGAGCAGATGGTCCAGCAGCTGGTCGGACCCCATGCCGATGGCCCGGTGGATCTCCGCCATCGGCACCCGGTGACCGGCCTGGCGGAACGCCTCCCACCAGGTCACGGCGTGCAGATAGGTGCTGTCGACCAGGGTTCCGTCGACGTCGAAGAGTGCCGCTCCGCGTGGGCTCACCCGTGTTTCCTTCCGCGAGGGCCGGCCGTGTCGCCGGGCCGGCCGTACTGGTTGAAGCGCCCGGCGGCCCGGTCGTTGAGGGCGCCGAGCACCTTGCGCAGCCGCGCGGCCGGCGGTGTCCGGCCGCCGCTCTGCACCGCGGCGCCCTCGGTGACGCCCGGCTCGCCGACGGCGTCCTGCGGCAGCACCCGCGCCAGGGCCGACGACAGGCGGGTGGTGGTCACCGGGGCCAGGCCGTGCGCCTTGGCGGCCAGCCGGGCGGCCGGGGTCAGCACGACGCGGGGGCGCCGGCGCTGCACCCCGGAGACGATGCGTTCGGCGGCGCGTTCCGCGCTCATCGACAGGACGGGCGTGCCCGCCAGCGCCGAGAACCAGGCGAACTCCCGCGCGGCGTCCCCGCCGAACTGCGCGTGCAGGTGGGAGCCCGTCCGCATCAGCCCCGGATGCACCGCCGTCACCGACACCCCGTAGCCGCTCTCCTCCGCGTGCAGCCCCTCGGCCAGCGCGGCGACGGCGAACTTGGCGCAGGAGTACGGCAGCAGGTGCGGCACGGCCAGCAGGCCGCCGACCGACCCGATCAGCGCCAGCCGCCCGCCGGCCGGACTGCGCCGCAGGTGGGGGAGGGCCGCCAGGGACGTGTGGAGCGCGCCGTCGAAGATCGACGCCATGGCGTCGCGGTACGCCTGGTGCCCCAGCGAGGCGGACGGCCCCACCTGGATGACCCCGGCGTTGCCGATGACGATGTCCAGCCCGCCCTCGCGCGCCGCCACCTCCTCGACGGCGCGCTCGACCGCCGCGCGGTCGCGTACGTCGCACACCGCCGTGGTGACCGGCGGGCCGCCGGGGCGGCGCAGCGACCGGGCGGCCTCGGCCAGCTCCGCTTCGTCACGGGCGAGGATGGTCACGCGGCAGCCGCGCGCCACCAGTTGACGGGCCAGCAACAGGCCCAGTCCGCGCGACCCGCCCGTCACCAGGGCCGACAGCCCCGCGATCGGCGGTGCGGAAGCGAAATGCGGCATGCCCGGTCCCTTCACCTCGGCCTGAATGTCCTGCGGTGTGCGCCGCGCCGCCCCGTCACGGCGTGAACAGCACCTTGATCGCGCCGTCGGCCTTCTTCTGGAACATCTCGTACGCCTCGGGCGCCTTGTCCAGCGGCAGCCGGTGCGTGGCGAAGTCGTCCACGCCCAGCGGGTCGTCGTCGGTCAGCAGCGGGATGATGTCGTCCGCCCAGCGCCGTACGTTGGCCTGGCCCATCCGGAACGTGAGCTGCTTGTCGAACATCACCAGCATCGGCATCGGGTCCGTCATCCCGCCGTACACCCCGCTGATGGAGATCGTGCCGCCGCGGCGCGCCAGGGAGATGGCCAGGTGGAGGGCGCTCAGCCGGTCCACGCCCGCCTTGCTCATCAGCTTCTCGGCCCAGCGCGACGGCATCAGCCCGGCGGCCTGCTGGGCCAGGCGCCCGGCGGGGCTGCCGTGTGCCTCGGTGCCCACCGCGTCGATGACGGCGTCCGGGCCGCGGCCGTCGGTCACGTCCCTGACGGCGTCGAGCAGCCCGTCCTCGTCGTCGAAGGCGTCCAGGTCGAAGACGGTCGCCCCGTCCCGGCGGGCCCGCGCCAGCCGCTCGGGGACGTGATCGATGCCGATCACCTGCTCGGCGCCCAGGTGCCGGGCGACCCGGCAGGACATCGCGCCGATCGGCCCGAGGCCCAGGACGGCGACGCTGCTGCCCTTGGTCACGTCGGCGTACCGCACGGCCTGCCAGGCGGTCGGCAGCACGTCCGACAGATAGACGAAACGGTCGTCGGCGGGCCCGTGCGGCACCTTGATCGGGCCGTACTGCGCCTGCGGTACGCGCAGGTACTCGGCCTGCGCGCCGGGCACCGAGCCGTACAGCTTGGTGTACCCGAACAGCGCGGCGCCGGAGCCGTGCTCGCGGACCTGCGTGGTCTCGCACTGGGTCTGGAGACCGGCACCGCACATCCGGCAGCTGCCGCAGGCGATCTGGAACGGGACCACCACCCGGTCGCCGGGGCTGAGATCCGGTACCTCCGGGCCGGTCTCCTCGACGATGCCCATCGGCTCGTGCCCCAGGATGTCGCCGGGCGTCATGAACGGGGTCAGGACCTCGTACAGGTGCAGATCGGAGCCGCACAGACCGCTCGACGTGACCTTGATGACCGCGTCGGTCGGCTGCTCGATCCGCGGATCGGGGACCTGCTCCACGCGGACGTCCCGCTTGCCGTGCCAGACGGTGGCTCGCATGGCGGATCTCCTTGTCCTGGCGGCCGGCCCACCGGACGTCCCGGTCGAGGAGCACCGACCGTCGGTGGCCCAAAAGCCGCTTTTGAGTCTAAAGCGGTGTTCTCTGCCGTGGCAGCTCCAGTACCCGCAGCGCCCGGACCGAATCGTCTCCGTACGGCGGCGGCACGGGTTCCGCCGCGCCCGGAGCGGGTTTTCCGGGCCGGGAAAACGGTTACCCGGCGCATCACCCAAGGGGGCGATCCACACACCTGTCCACCCGGCCCCGCGCGGGCCGTCGAGAGCGCACGGAGCCCCGATGACCGAGTACGGATACTTCCTCGCCTGTGAGGAGCACTCCCCCCAGGACCTGGTCGAACAGGCCCGGATGGCGGAGCAGGCCGGCTTCACCCGGCTGTGGATCTCCGACCACTTCCACCCGTGGAACGACGCGCAGGGCCAGAGCCCCTTCGTGTGGTCGGTGATCGGCGCACTGTCCCAGGTCACCTCGCTGCCGGTGGAGACCGCGGTGACCTGCCCCGTCATGCGGCTGCACCCGGTGATCACCGCGCAGGCGGCGGCCACCAGCGCGGTACTCCTCGACGGCCGCTTCCGGCTCGGTGTGGGCAGCGGCGAAGCGCTGAACGAGCACATCCTCGGGGACCACTGGCCCCAGGCGTCGGTACGCCTGGAGATGCTGGAGGAAGCCGTCCAGGTGATGCGCCAGCTCTTCGAGGGTGGCGAGGTCAGCCACCACGGCAAGCACTACACCGTGGAGAACGCCCGCCTCTACACCGTCCCCGCGGAACCCGTACCCATCGACGTCTCCGCGTTCGGCCCCAACGCCACCGAACTCGCCGCCCGCGTCGGCGACGGCTTCGTGACCATGGCACCCGACGCGGACGCCGTCGAACGCTTCCGCCGGGGCGGCGGCGGCAACAAGCCCGTCCAGGGCGGCCTGAAGGTCTGCTGGGGCCCCGACCGGGACGAGTGCGTACGCACCGCGCACCGCCTGTGGCCCAGCGAACAGCTCCCCGGCGAGCTGGCGCAGATCCTCCCCACCCCGCGCCACTTCGAGCAGGCGGCCCAGCTGGTCACGCCGGAACACGTGGCGGAGGGCTTCCCCTGCGGCGACGACGTCGACACGCACGTGTCCGCACTGCGCGCCTTCGCGGACGCGGGCTTCGACACCGTCTACGTCGGCCAGATCGGCCCGGAACAGCGGGGCTTCTTCGACTTCTACCGCACCAAGGTGCTGCCGCAGCTGACGGAGTGACAGGCGGGATGTACGGCGGGGCGGCCCGGGCTGACGACGCCTCAGCGACCGCCCGGTGAGCCCCGCAGGGCCGTCAGGAAGTGCCGTCCCACTGCGGCTCCGGGGCCACCTGCACACCGGCCGGCGCGGCACGGCCGAAGAACTTCTCCGTACGCGGCGTACCGGGCCACGTGCGGGCCAACTCCAGCACCCGGCGCGGCTGACGGCGCAGGTTGAGGGCCCGGACCGGAATCCGCCGCCGCTGACCGTAGGCGTCCAGCCGCCGCAGGAAGTGCAGCCCGGCCGCGTCCATGAAGGTGACCCCGGTCATTTCGAGCACCACGCTCCGGAGGCCGGGCGGTAACGCCGCGACGGCCTCGTCCAGAACCGGTACGGTGCCGTAATCGATCTCGCCCCGCACGGTCAGAACGGCCGAGGAACCGAACAGCCGGGTGCGGACCCCCAGGGCATCCGGACCGGCCTGGGAAGACCGGTCTGTCTGTAGGGACATGCCCCCATCGTGTCAGGAGCCAAACGGGTCTGTCCACGGCCCTTTGAGCCTGTCGAGGCTGCCCGGGGGGCGGCCGTACGACGGTCACGAGACGCCGGGAGGTCGGCTGCGCGGCGCGCGAGCCGGTGCCGGGACCCGCGGACGGAAACACGTTGGCACCGGGTTCCGCGGCCGGGCTAAGGTGAGCGGGTTCCACGCGGTGGCCGACGGCCGCCGCGTCCGGCCGTGGAAGAACCCGGAGGTGTGACCCGATGGCTGTCGTTGCGCTGGGCGCCGCCCGCATGCAGAAGACCATCAGTTCCGCTTCCGTGGTCTCCGACTGACTCTCTCTCACTTTCCACCACGCGCAGGGCGCGTGGGGCCGGGGCCACCCTTGTGAAGGGTTTCCCTTGCAATCGTCTTCCTCCTCCGCTTCGCCGCGCCCGCTGACCTCCTACGGCTGGGACGACGGCTTCGCGGAAAGTTTCGCCCCCTACGCCGGGCAGGGGTCCGTGCCCGGCCGTGTCGTCCGCGTGGACCGCGGGCGTGTGGACGCCGTGGTGTCCGACGGGGACGGGGTCCGGACCGTGCTGGCGGACACCGCGCTGGTGGCCACCGGTGATCCGATGCGGGTGCCGTGCACCGGCGACTGGGCCGTGCTCGACCTCGGTGAGGTCGGTGCGGGCCGGGACGCCGCGGTCCGGGCGCTGCTGCCGCGGCGTACCGCGCTGGTGCGCTCGACCTCTTCCAAGCGCTCCGAGGGGCAGGTGCTGGCGGCGAACGTGGACCACGCGGTGGTCGCGGTCTCGCTCGCCGTGGAGCTGGACCTCGGGCGCATCGAGCGCTTCGTCTCCCTGGCCTGGGAGAGCGGGGCGCAGCCGCTGCTCGTGCTGACCAAGGCCGACCTGGTCGGCGACCCGGACGGGGTGGCGCACCTGGCCGCGGACGCGGCGACCGCCGCGCCCGGGGTGCAGGTGCTGGCGGTCAGTTCGGCCGCCGGTGACGGGCTGGACGTACTCGCCGCGGTGCTGGCCGGCGGCACGTCCGTGCTGCTCGGACAGTCCGGCGCGGGCAAGTCGACGCTCGCCAACGCGCTGCTGGGCGAGGACGTACAGGACGTACGGGCCGCCCGCGACCGGGACGGCAAGGGCCGTCACACCACGACCACCCGGGACCTGCTGGTGCTGCCCGGCGGCGGGGTGCTCATCGACACCCCCGGGCTGCGCGGCGTCGGCATGTGGGACGCCGACGCCGGACTGGCGCGGACCTTCTCGGACGTCGAGGAGCTGGCCGAGCGGTGCCGTTTCCACGACTGCGCGCACCGGACGGAGCCGGGGTGCGCGGTGCTGTCGGCCATCGAGAGCGGCGTGCTGCCGCAGCGGCGGCTGGAGAGCTACCGCAAGCTGCTGCGTGAGAACGAACGCATCGTGGCCAAGACGGACGCCCGGCTGCGGGCGGAGCTCCGCAGGGACTGGAAGCAGAAGCAGGCCCTGGGACGGCACATGATGGAGCGGAAGCGGGGCGCCCGGGGGTGAGGGGCGGGGCAACGCTCCCCAGGCGCCGGCCCCGCCCCGCGTAGCCGGTGCGGGCGTGGCCTGCCGCCCGCACCAGCGCGATGTCCGATTTCCGCCAGGAAACCTCCCGGCCGTCGCGCACACTGGATCGTGTGATGGACGACGAGACCAGGTACGAGGCGGTGTCCAGCCGGGACGCGCGGTTCGACGGTGAGTTCTTCTTCGCCGTCGTGACGACCGGAATCTACTGTCGTCCGAGCTGCCCGGCGGTCACCCCCAAGCGCGCGAACGTGCGGTTCTACGCGTCCGCCGCAGCCGCGCAGGGAGCCGGGTTCCGGGCCTGCCGCCGGTGCCGCCCGGACGCGGTGCCCGGCTCGGCGGAGTGGAACGTCCGGGCGGACCTGGTCGGCCGCGCCATGCGCTTCATCGACGACGGTGTGGTCGACCGGGAGGGCGTCGGCGGCCTCGCGCGGCGGCTGGGATACAGCGCGCGGCAGGTGCAGCGGCAGCTCACCGCCGAGCTGGGCGCCGGGCCCGTGGCCCTGGCGCGGGCCCGGCGCGCGCACACCGCGCGGCTGCTCCTCCAGACCACCGGCCTGCCGGTCACCGACCTGGCCTTCGCCGCCGGTTTCGCCAGCATCCGGCAGTTCAACGACACGATGCGGGAGATCTACGCCAGTACGCCGAGCGAGCTGCGCGCGGCGGCGGGCACCCGCAAGGGCACGGGCCCGTCCGGCGGCGCACGGCACGGTGCGCCCGCCGGTGTACCGCTGCGGCTCGCCTATCGGGGCCCGTACGCCGCCGCCGAGATCTTCGACTTCTTCCAGGAGCGCGCGGTGCCCGGCGTGGAGGAGGTCCGCGGCGGCCGGGGCGCCCGTACGTACCGCCGTACGCTGCGGCTGGCCCACGGCAGCGGCATCGCCGAGGTCGACGAGCACACCGGCTCCAGGCAGCCGCGCCGGCCGCGCGCCGGACTGGTCTGCCCGGCCGCCCGGGGCGCGGACGGCGGCTGGCTGGAGTGCCGGCTGCACCTGACCGACCTGCGGGACCTGTCCACCGCCGTACAGCGGATGCGCCGCCTGTTCGACCTGGACGCCGACCCGTTCGCCGTCGCCGAGCGCCTGGGCACGGACCCGCTGCTCGCCCCGCTGGTCGCGGCCCGCCCCGGGCTGCGGTCGCCGGGCGCCGCCGATCCGGAGGAACTGGCCGTACGGACCGTCCTCGGCGGGCCGCCGGAGCGCGCCGCCGAGCTGGTGCGGGCGCACGGGAAGCCGCTGGACGCGGCGGACGGCACGCTCACCCACCTCTTCCCCGAGCCCGCAGCGCTGACCGGCGCCGAGGTGCCGGGCCCGGTGCGCGCACTGTGCGAGGCGCTCGCCGACGGCACTGTCGGGCTGGACGCGGGCGCGGACCGGGACGCCGCCGAACGGGCATTGCGCGCCCTGCCCGGGGTGGGCCCGGCGGCAGCCGCGTACATCAGGATGCGGGCGCTGGGCGACCCGGACGTGGGGCCGGTGGAGGGCGTGGCGTCGCCGGACGCCTGGCGGCCCTGGCGCTCGTACGCCCTGCACCACCTCTGGCAGGCCGCGGGCGCCACCCGGGAGGATCAGCTCGCGATGACCGTGCCGGCCCAGGCCCCGACCGCCAGCAGGCAGGCGAACAGTTCGGCCAGCACGGTGAGCCCGACGGCCCGCATGGCGGTGCGGGTGGCGGCCCACGCGTCGCCGTGACTGCCCAGGCGTGCCCGTTCCATCAGATAGAGCGCGCCGACCGAGCACAGCACGGCCCCCGCCACGGGGACGACGAAGAAGCCGACGATGCCCGCGACGCCGCTCAGGTACAGCGTCTGGTACGGGGTGCCGGCGGCCCGCGGGTCACGGGGCGGGAGCAGCCAGCCGAGGGCCTGGTTGAGCAGCAGGACGGCGCTCGCGCCGATCAGGACGTACCAGGCCGGGGTGGTCTGTTCGGTCATCGCCCACCACAGCACGCCCGCCCATACGATCGGCGGCCCCGGCACCCCCGGGACCAGCACACCGAACAGTCCGAGCAGCAGGACGAGGCCGACCGCGAGCAACTGCCATCCGCCCATGGCCCCAGCGTGCCGGAACCGGGGCCGGCGCGCCCCTTGGCGGGTACCGGCCGGGCGGCGCGGCGGCGCCCTTCCGCGCCCTGTCTCCGGACCGCCCGGCCGGTGCACAATGCGGCCCATGGACCGACAGGGGGACCGGCGCCACCGCGAGGACGACTGGTGGCGGGAGCTGTACGAGGACGACGGAGCGACCGCCCGGGACACCGGCCCCGCGACGGCCCGGGACTCGCTCGACGACCGGGTGGAATCCGCCTTCCGTACGGTGGGCGGGGCGGCGCCCGCATCCGTGCCGGCCGGGGAGGAGGCGGCGGAGGGGGCCGGTGCTGATGCTGCTGAAGCCGGTGCCGACGCCGCCGTCGGTGCGGCAAGCGGCCCGGACCGAGGGCCCGGTCCCGACCCCGAGCCGATGGTCCTCCCCGCCGCCGACCCGGCCGCGCTGGACGACCTGGTACCGGACACCGAACTGGACGGCGCGGAGTACGGACCGCTCACCCTGCGCGCCGCCTCGCTGCGCGGCGAGGCCGCCCGCCACCGCGGTGAGCTGCGCGGCGACGCCCTGCTCACCGCCCGCTTCGGCGCCGGACAGCACGCCCTGATCCTGGTCGCCGTGGCCACCGCGGCCCCCGGAGGCGGCACCGCGTACGCGTACGGAGACGCCCACCGCGCCGCCCGCGACGCCTGCCACTGGATCGGCGGGGCCGTCGGCCGCAGCTACCCCCGGCTGGCCGAGGACGTCCGTACGGGCAACCGTGGCGCCCTCAGGTCGGGCTTGCAGCGCCTGACCGACCGCAGCTACGGCAAGCTCCGCGCGTACGCGGACGACCACGGGATGGAGCCCGGGCAGTACACGGCCGCGCTGCGCTGCCTGCTGCTGCCCGCCGACCCGGCCTGCCGCACCCGGGTGTTTTTCGGTGCGGGTGCGGGCGGGTTCTTCCGGCTGCACAACGGCGTCTGGCAGGACCTGGAACCACCGCCGCCCCGGGAGGACACGCCCGACGGCCAGGCCGCCGGGTCCGGTACCGGGCCGCCGGACGATGCCCCCATGCCGGCTCCCGCGGGCGAGGCGAGCGCGCAGGAACCGCCTACGACCACGCCGCCGTGGCCGGTCCCCGGCGACCCCGCCGTCCCGGGCCGGCCTGTCCTGGACGAACCCGGCCTGGGGGAGCCCGTTCCGGACGAGCCCGGCCCGGACCTGTCGCGCCCGGCCGACGTCCGGCCGGACCTCCGACTGCCTCCGGACATCCGCCGCGGCCTTGCACCGCCCACGGTTGGCGTCCCCGGTCTGCCCCACGCGCCGTCCGGGCAGCCCTGGCAGCCGCCGTACGATCCCGCCCCGCTGGACCGGCCGGAGCCGTTCCGCTTCCGGGCCGTGGTCGCCCGGCCCGGCGACACCCTGCTGCTGTGCAGTGCCGGGTTCGCGGGCCCGCTGACAGAGGCGGCCGGCTTCGCCGGCCGTCTGGCCGCCCGCTGGTCGGCCGCCGGGCCGCCGGGGCTCGCGGCGTTCCTGGCCGACGTCCGGCTGGGTGCGGAGGGGTACGGGCAGGACCGTACGGCCGTGGCGGTGTGGGAGGGGCGGGAGGCGCTGCGACCGGAATGACGCGGCAGGCGTAGTCCGGCCGGACAGCGGCCCGGGGGAGTGGTAGAACCGGAAGGAATGCCACAAAACGGGCCGTTGCCGGGCGGTGCCCGCGCACGGCCCCGCACCGGAGGAGCGACAGCGACATGGCGAAGCAGACCGTGGCCGGGCAGTTCGTCGACATCCTGGTGCGGGCCGGGGTACGGCGGCTCTACGGGGTCGTCGGCGACAGCCTCAACCCCGTCGTGGACGCGGTCCGCCGTACCGCCGCGATCGACTGGATCCAGGTCCGCCACGAAGAGGTCGCCGCGTTCGCGGCGGGCGCCGAGGCCCAGATCGCCGGCCGGCTGGCGGCCTGCGCGGGCTCCTGCGGCCCCGGCAACCTGCACCTGATCAACGGCCTCTTCGACGCCCACCGCTCGATGGCCCCGGTGCTCGCGCTCGCCTCGCACATCCCCTCCAGCGAGATCGGCACCGGCTTCTTCCAGGAGACCCACCCGGACCGGCTCTTCGCCGAGTGCAGCCACTACAGCGAGATGATCTCCAGCCGCGACCAGATGCCGCGGGTGCTGCAGACCGCCGTGCAGAACGCCATCGGGCTCAGCGGCGTCGCGGTGGTCTCGCTGCCCGGCGACATCGCCGACCAGGAGGCGCCCGAGCGTTCCATCGAGCATGCGCTGGTCACCTCGCGCCCCTCCGTGCGCCCCGGGGACGCGGAGATCGACCAGCTGGTCCGGATGATCGAGGAGGCCGGCAAGGTCACGCTGTTCTGCGGCAGCGGCACCGCGGGGGCGCACGCCGAGGTGATGGAGTTCGCCGACCGCCTCAAGGCCCCGGTGGGCCACGCGCTGCGCGGCAAGGAGTGGATCCAGTACGACAATCCGTACGACGTCGGGATGAGCGGCCTGCTCGGGTACGGCGCGGCCTACGAGGCCACGCACGAGTGCGACCTGCTGATCCTGCTGGGCACCGACTTCCCGTACAACGCCTTCCTGCCGGACAACGTCAAGATCGTCCAGGTCGATGTCCGCCCCGAACGGCTCGGCCGCCGCTCCAAACTGGACCTCGCGGTCTGGGGCGACGTACGCGAGACGCTGCGCTGCCTGAACCCGCGCATCACGCCCAGGAAGAACCGCAAGTTCCTCGACCGGATGCTGAAGAAGCACGCCGACGCCCTGGAAGGCGTCGTCAAGGCCTACACCCGCAAGGTCGAGAAGCACACGCCGATCCACCCCGAGTTCGTCGCGTCCGTCCTGGACGAGGAGGCGGCGGCGGACGCGATCTTCACCGTTGACACCGGGATGTGCAATGTCTGGGCGGCGCGCTACATCAGCCCCAACGGCCGCCGCCGGGTGATCGGTTCCTTCACCCACGGATCGATGGCCAACGCACTGCCGCAGGCGATCGGCGCCCAGTTCACCGACCGCCGCCGCCAGGTCGTCTCGATGTCCGGCGACGGCGGCTTCTCCATGCTGATGGGCGACTTCCTCACCCTCGTCCAGTACGACCTGCCGGTGAAGGTGGTCCTCTTCAACAACTCCTCGCTGGGCATGGTGGAGCTGGAGATGATGGTCGCCGGGCTGCCGTCGTACGGGACCACCAACCACAACCCGGACTTCGCCGCCATCGCGCGGGCGGCCGGGGCGCACGGCGTACGGGTGGAGAAGCCCAAGGAACTGCGCGGCGCGCTGCGCGACGCCTTCAAGCACAAGGGCCCGGCCCTGGTCGACGTGGTCACCGACCCCAACGCGCTGTCCATGCCGCCGAAGATCAGCCGGGACATGGTCCAGGGCTTCGCACTCTCCGCCGGCAAGATCGTGCTGGAGGGCGGCGTCGGCCGGATGGTCCAGATGGCCCGCTCCAATCTGCGCAACATCCCGCGCCCCTGAGCGGGCGTCCCGCGCCCCTGACCGGGGGTCCCGCCCGCCGCGCCGCGGGCACATGCCCGCGGTCTGACGTGCCGCGGTCCGGCCGGCCGAAGCATGGCGCCGGGCCCGGTGGGCATGCATGACCGTGAAGCTGTTCGAGGGAGAGGGACCGGAAAGCGTACGGGGCGGGGAGGATGAAGCGTCAGTCTGTGCGACGCGAGGACAGAGCCGGACCGGTGGCCGGACGCGGCAGCGTCCGCAACGGGACCCGGTTGCCGGGGAAGATGGAACGGACACTGCGGCACGCGGACCTGACGGCGGTGGCCGGGGTCCGCGCCGAGCTGCGCCAGCTGCTGCGCCACTGGGGGGAAGCCGGGGACTGCGAGATCGCCGAACTGCTCGTCAGCGAGCTGGTCACCAACGCCCTCGTCCACACGAACGGGGGCGCCGTCGTGACCGCGACGGTCACCGACCGGCTGCGCGTGGAGGTACGGGACTTCGTCGGGCGGCGGCCCAGACTGCGTCCGCCGACGACGGACGGCACCTCGGGAAGGGGGCTGATGCTGGTGCACTCCCTCGCGGACGCGTGGGGGGTACAGACCCACGGCATGGGCAAGTGCGTCTGGTTCGAGCTGGGCGGCGGACCGGCCTGACGAAAGGCCGGGGGTGCGGGCTCGGTCCGCCGCGGGTCAGCCGAACTGCTTCTCGATCTGGGCCAGTTTCTGCTCCAGGGAGTCCAGCCGGGGCAGCGCCTGGGTGTCGTCCTCGGCGGTCAGGTCCACCGTCCGCGCGTACGGGCCCGTGGCGTCGGTGCCGGGGCCGTGCACGGCCTTCAGCGCCGGACGGGCAGCGGCCGGGGACAGCGGGTCGAATCCCGTGGACAGCGATCCGGGCGGCAGGGTTTCCGGGTCGCCGGCTATCGCAGGTTCCGCGCCGGCGGCCTGCTGCGCGGCGGCGGGGGAGCCGTGCGCGGTCGGCACGCCCGCCGTCAGCGGCACCTGCCGGCCACCGCGCCCGCGGCTCCAGTGCCGGTGCTGGCGGTTGATCGCCTTGATCCGGGCCCGGTCCAGCTTGTCCTGTTCCCGCCTGCGGTGACGGTTCTGCTCCTTCTGCCGGCGATCCTCACGGACCTCTTCGACGGCCTCGTCCAGGGTCCGTACGCCTTCCAGCAGCATCAGCGACCAGGCGCCGAACGTCTCCCGGGGGGCCCGCAGCCACCGTACGACACGGATCTGCGGCAACGGACGCGGCACCAGACCCTGTTCGCGCAGGGCGGCCCGGCGGGTCTGCTTCAGCGCGCGGTCGAAGAGGACCGCCGCCGACAGCGACATCCCGGCGAAGAACTGCGGCGCGCCGTCGTGGCCGAACCCCCGGGGCGCGTGCACCCAGTTGAACCAGGCGGCGGCGCCCGCGAACATCCAGACGAGCAGGCGCGAACCGAGCGCCGCGTCCCCGTGGCTGGCCTCGCGCACGGCGAGCACGGAGCAGAACATCGCCGCGCCGTCGAGCCCGAACGGCACCAGGTACTCCCAGCCCCCGGAGAGGTTGAGGTTGGTCACGCCGAAGCCGACCAGCCCGTGGAAGGAGAGCGCCGCCGCGACCGCGGCGCAGCAGAACAGCAGCAGGTACGAGGCGGTGCCGTACACGGCCTCCTTGCGGCGCCGGCGGTCCTCGCTGCGCTCCCAGGAGTCCTCGCCGCCGGGTGCCGCGTCCGCCGACCGCCTGCCGCGCAGGATCACGAACACGGTGGCGAGGATGCCGACGAGCAGCAGGACCCCTGGAACCAGCCAATCAAGCGATATATCGGTCATTCTCATCCTGGGACCCCTTGCTTCGGCGTACGCGGTTTCGCGCGACATCCTGGCGGAATCCGGCCGCCCCGCCGGGGGGTTTCCGGGCAAGAGAACGCCAAGGGGGTGCGGGGGGCCTACGGATAGGTGTGTTCGGTTCGAACTCCCGCAATCGCAGGCGGCGTTGGGTTCGAATCCGGCGACCCGATCGGGTGGTGTGGGGGTCAGGTAGTTGCGGTGAGGCGCTTGATGCGATCCGCGTCGCACGTACGGGGGCAGGTCACACAGGTGTCCTCGGGCCGCAGCGTGTAGAACATGCAGCAGCTCGCCCGGTCCCGGGTGGCCAGTGCCGCGCCGTCCGGGCCGGTCAGTTCGCGGAAGGCGGCGCCGCCCGGGTACGGGGCCGTGCCGCCCGGGAGCAGCCGCGCCGCCTCGGCCACCGCGCGCCGCTCCTCGCCCAGCAGGTGCCCCAGGTACCACAGGCCCTCGACGATCTCGTCCGTGGCCATGCCCCACAGGGCGCGCGGCCCGCGGCGCAGCCGGGGCCGGAAACCGTCCAGGACGGGCCCGAGGTGCTCGGCGACCGCCTCCCGCACCTCGGCGCGCAGCGCCTCCTCGTCCGGCACGACCCGCGCGCCGGGCAGCTCCGCCGCCGGGTCGCCGGGCAGGCACGCGAACGAGCGGACCCGTACGGCCATGCGGCCCTGTTCGCGGTGGTAGGCCACGTCCTGGACGGGCAGCCGCGGCACCCGGCGGTGCAGGAACCAGGGAATGGTGATCAGCAGGCAGGCGGGCCAGGCGTAGCGGTGCAGGGCGAAGGCGGCGACGACGTCGGGGCGGGCGCGCTGCCCGTAGTCCCGCCCCACCTGCGCGTCGTCCCAGGCCAGGAAGGCGTCCAGGGTCGCCGGATCGGTGGCCAGCGCGGCGGCGGTCACCCAGCCCGCGCCCTGCGGCGGCGCGGCTTCCCACTCGGTGACCCGCAGTGCGGGGAACACCTCGGTGAGCCGGGCGTATGCCCCGGCCAGAGGCTCGATGCGCGGTCGGGCGGCGAGCTGAGGGCGCATACGGGACACCACCGGTATCGCGGTCGCTGGCAGGTAAGCCTTACCTTACCCGATCTTCTGCGGTTTTGAGCCGGGTTTGAACTGGCACAGGGGGCGCCTATGGTGCTGGAGGACGTGAGGAGGAACCCGTATGGAGCAGGGCAGAGCGGAACCGGCGCCGCGGCTGCGCGCGCACGTGCCCGCACAGGGCGGCTCGCAGCCCGTGCGGGGCGAGCACACCGGTGAAGCCCCCGGCGAGCGGCCTGCCGGGCCCGCCGCGTCGCCGCACGCCGCATACGAGCACCGGACCGGACTGCCGGACCCCGCCACGGACTATGTGCCCGCACCCCTGGCCTCGCTTGCGACCGTCCCCGGCACCGCTTCCGGCAGCAGGCCGGGAGCGCCGCTGCCCGGCACACCGGCTCCCGGGCCCGCCTCCCGCAAACAGCCCCAGCGGCACTCCGTACGCGGCCAGGTGCTGGCCGCGCTGCGCGAGGCCCTGATGGCCGGCGAACTGGTCCCCGGCGAGGTCTACTCGGCCCCGGCGCTCGCCGTCCGTTACGGCGTCTCCGCCACCCCGGTACGGGAGGCCATGCAGCTGCTCGCCTGCGAGGGCGCGGTCGAGGTCGCCCCGAACCGCGGCTTCCGCGTCGCCGAGCGCACCCACCGCGACCTCGCGGAGCTGGCCGAGGTGCGCGCGATGCTGGAGATCCCGGCGCTGCTGCGGATGGCGCGGACGCTGCCGGCCGAGCGGTGGGAGGAGCTGCGCCCGCTGGCCGCCGCGGGCGTCGCGGCCGCCGCCCACGGCGACCGCTCCGGATACGCCGAGGCGGACCACGCCTTCCACCACGCCCTGCTCACCTTCACCGGCAACCGCCAGCTCGTCCTGGTCGCCGACGACCTGCACCGCCGCACCCAGGCCCCGGTGCCCGGCGGCCCCGCGGTCCGCACCGCCGAACTGCTCACCGCCGCCTCCGAGCACACGGCCCTGCTGGACGCCCTGACGGCCCGCGAGTACGACGTCGTCGAGCGGATCGCCCGCGAGCACCTGTCCCCGGGGCGGCGCGGGCTCTGAAGCGGCGCGACGGCGCCCGCCCGCCGCGCCCCAAGGGCCGCCGCCGGGCCTCCTTCAGGGCAGCAGCCGCTCCAGCGGCAGGGCCGCCACGTCCGCCGCCGGGCGGGAGAGGTACAGGTCCGCGTGGTAGAAACCGTCCGATTCCTTGCCGGTGGTGTCCAGATCCCGGTCGTGCAGCGCGCCGAAGGCCGCCCGGCGTTCGGCGAGGTCGGCGAACCGGCGCTGCCGGAAGGTGCGGGCGGGCAGGCGCTCCGTCACCAGGCCGGCCCCCGCCAGGAGTTCGGCGACCGGCGCGTACGACACGGTGCGCAGGACGAACGCGGCGATCCACGGCGGGTCGGGGGTGCAGGCGAGCAGCCGGCCGAAGGTGGTGGCGGAGATGTAGCCCACGCCGCCCGTCACGGTGATCAGATCGGTGCCGGCCAGGGCGCGCCGCAGCCGCGCGGTCGGCTCCGCGGCCTCCAGGTCCTCGGCGAATCCGGTGTCCAGCAGGCCGACGCGCTCGGCGTAGCCGACCGCGCGCCGGGCCGCGTCGATGCCGATGGTCCGTACGGCCTCCGGGCGGCGCAGCTCGTCGAAGAACGCCCGGTCCTCGTCGGCCAGCCGGCCCGCCGTCAGGTTCCCGGTCTCCCGGGCGTCCGTGTACCGGTCGTAGAGGTCGGTGAGGCTCAGCTTGTGGTTGAGCAGTGCCGCGTTGACACCGTAGGAACAGCACAGGTCCACGACCTGGAGCGGTCTGCGGCCGGGCCGGCGCCGTTGCAGGGACTCGGTCAGGGCGCGGAAGACGCCCTGGCCGTGGTGCGGGATCTGGTAGTCGAGCGGGCGCAGCGTCCGGAAGTACGTACGGGGATCGGGGCAGTCGTAGATGGCCTCGAAATCCGCCTTCCCCCAGTCCGAGCCGGCCGATGGGTGCGGTGCTCCTGCTGCCAAGGTGTGGCCTCCTGAAAGGCGCTGCCGTAGGTCGGGAGTCGAACCGCACCAGCATCCAGGGCCAAGTCACGTACGGACAGTGCGACTTGAGGCCAAATTCGGGGTGCGTGGGGCGTGCGGAGCGGAATATGCCGCTGTCGCGGGCCCCGGAACCTCCCAAGCGGCCGGGCCCTTTGTCGCCGGGATCTAGGGCGCCGCCGGCGCCTGCGGGGCGGCCGGGACCTCGCCCAGCTGCTCCGCGAGCCAGGTCGGTACGCCGCCCATGAGCCGGAAGAGCCGGGCGGCCTCGGTGCGCAGGCCCTCCGCCTCCTCCGCCGGTGCCGCGTCGGCGAGGGCGACCAGCGCCGGCGCCGTACCGACCAGGAAGCCCAGCTCCTCGCGGATGCGCAGGGACTCGGCGAAGCCGTGCCGGGCCTCCGCCAGCTCGCCGTCGCGCAGGGCCAGCCCCGCGAGGTGGCGCCAGGTGAAGGAGAGCAGCAGGGTGTCGCCGTGCGCGGTGGCGGCGGCGTGGGCGCGGCGGTAGGCGGCGCGTGCGGACTCCGGGCTGCCGGCGACGTGTTCGGCCATCAGGCCGCGCCGGTAGTCCAGCAGCGCGCGGCCGGGGGCCGTCGGGGCCAGCAGCGCCGCGGCCCGGCCGAGTGCGGAGCGGGCCTCGTCGGCGCGGTCCCGTACGCCCAGGACCGTGGCGGCATACGCCAGGTGGCCGCGCTCGCAGGCCGCGGCGCCCCGCTCGTCGTCGCCGCCCGCCACTGCCTCGGCGGCGCGCAGCGCCTCCTCGGCCGCGGCCCATCCGGTGGCGGTGAACAGGCAGCGCTCCACGAGGAGCGCGGCGCGGCGGATCGCGTACGGGGGGTGCCCGGCCGTGTGCGGTTCCAGCAGGGCCGCCGCGTCGTCCCAGCACCCCCGTGACCGCAGGCGCCACACGGCCCGGTCCAGGGCGTCCGCCCCGGCCGCCGACCTGGCCGCCGGGATTCCCGGCGCCGGTTCCACGGGCTGTGCGGTTCCCGCGGTTCCCGCGGCTCCTGACATGGCGGTGTCCGCCACATTGCCCTCCCCGAGCGCACCGTTGAGCTGGAACTGAGAAGCAGTGGGCGCATCTCAGCACGAATCCCACCGCCCGGCCAAGGGGGAAGGTGAATGATTTCACAATCGCTCCGGGGCCTCCCGGGGGCGCCGGAGTGGCCCGGAACCGGCAGGACACGGCGGCCCGGGGGGACGGGCGGGGTGCGTACGGTACGGGGCGGTGTCTTCGGGATACGCCCGAACGGGTGACGTGGCGTCAGGAGCCGCCGGTGGCCCGTAGCCTCTTGCTGACGATCAGTCAACCGAACGCGCACCGGCAGAGGTTGTAAGCCGGCCGCGCGAGGGTCGCATACACGCCATTCATACGTGGCCGGATCTGTGCCGTGCGCGCGGCCGGCCGCCTGCCCTCGGACGCGGGGCGCTCAGCTCATCCGCAGCGCCAGGAAGAAGTCCAGCTTGTCCTCCAGTCGCGCCAGGTCGCGGCCGGTCAGCTGCTCGATCCGGCCGACCCGGTAGCGGAGGGTGTTGACGTGCAGGTGGAGGCGGGTGGCACAGCGGGTCCAGGAGCCGTCGCAGTCGAGGAACGCTTCGAGGGTGGGGATCAGCTCGGCGCGGTGGCGGCGGTCGTAGTCGCGCAGCGGGTCCAGGAGCCGGGCGGTGAAGGCGCGGCGTACGTCGTCCGGGACGAAGGGCAGCAGCAGGACGTGCGAGGCCAGCTCCTCGTGACCGGCCGCGCAGACCCGGCCGGGGCGGGCGGCGGCGACCCGGCGGGCGTGCCGGGCCTCCTCCAGCGCGCCGCGCAGGCCCTCTGCCGAGTGCACGGAGGCGCTGACGCCGATGGTCAGGCGGCCGTCGTCGCCCAGGCCGCGGGTCAGCGGTTCCTGGACGGCGGCGAGCAGCGTGTCGGCCTGGAGTCCGGTGGCGGTGTGGCCGTCCCGCGCGTCGGCGTCGTCCGGTACGGCCGGCAGCGGCACCAGGGCCACCGCCTCGTCACCGGTGTGCGCGACGGCGATCCGGTCGGACGGGTCGGGCCCGAACGTACCGGGGTCGACCAGCACCTCCTCCAGCAGCGTCTGGGCGACCGGCCCGCCGGGCACGTCCCCGCCCGTCCACTCGACGCGGGCCACCACGACCTGCCAGTGCGGGGCCGTGCCCAGTCCGGGCAGCAGCACCGGGGCGGCGACCCGGAGCCGGGCCGCGATCTCGGCGGGCGCGGCGCCCGTCTGGACCAGCTCCAGCACCTCCTGGGCGAGGCGCCGGCGGACCGTGCGGGCCGCGTCGCGGCGGTCGCGTTCGACGGCGATGAGCTGGGTGACGCCGTGCAGCAGGTCGAGGCGCTCCTCGGCCCAGTCGCCGGCGTCCGCCTCGACGGCCAGCAGCCAGTCGGACAGCACCGTCTCGCGCAGGTCGCGGCCGTTGCCGCGGATGGGGAAGAGGGAGTACGTGGTGCTGCCGAGCGGGAGGCGGTAGGGACCGCGGCGGCCGGTGCGGGAGGCGGCCAGATGCTCGCCCGCCAGCCGGGCGCCGGTCTCCGCGGGCAGCTCGGGGCCGGTCCCGGCCAGGGTGGACCCGGCGATCTGCCGGCCGGTGGGGGACAGCACCCAGGCGCGCAGGTCCAGGTCGGAGCCGAGCAGGTCCAGGACGACCTCCGGGCCGCCGCCGGCCGGCCCCGAGGTCATCAGGCGGCGGTGCCGGTCCACCACGGCGGCCAGGTCGCCCGCGCGCTCGCCGGAGACCTGGCGTACGACGTACTCGGTGATCGAGGCGAACGAGACGTCCTCCACCACGGAGAACAGCGGCAGCCGGTGCCGGGCGCAGGCCACCACCAGGTCCTCGGGCACCGAGCCCAGCTCGGCCTCGCCCGCGGCCAGCCCGGCGACCCCGGCCGAGGCCAGGATGCGGACGAACCGCTCGGAGTCCTCCGGCTCCCGGCGCCAGGCCAGCCCCGTCAGCACCAGCTCGCCGCCGGACAGGTAGCGGCTGGGGTCGCGCAGGTCGGTGGTCATCACGCCGCGCACGGTACGGTCCAGTTCCTCCTCGCCGCCCAGCAGCCGCAGCCCGAGCGTGCCGGTGTCCAGGAGTGCGCGGAGCCGCATGATCTCTCGCCCGCCGTTCTTTTCTGTCTGGTGTTGCCGGTGGAATACCGCGAGGTTTCTGCGCCTCGCCTTTCGTTCGAATCTACAAGACATGCGCCGTGGCCAGCCAACCGCTTCATGGTTTCGGTGACTGCACCCGGCGGGTACGGGGCGCGTTCACTGGGCCCAGCCGCGTTAACAGGACATGAACGGCCCCCTTGAGTCGAGGGCCGTTGGTCCCCGGCGCGGGCAGCGGACGACCCGATGTCGCGAGCGGAGCCGGCGCCGGTGGTCCCGGCGTCCCGACGTACCGAAGATTCGTAGAAGAGAGCCACGCATGGACTTCCTTCGCCCCGCCAGCTGGGAGGAGGCGCTCGCCGCCAAGGCCGAGCACCCCGCCGCTGTGCCGATCGCGGGCGGCACCGATGTGATGGTCGAGATCAACTTCGACCACCGTCGCCCGGAGCACCTGCTCGACCTGAACCGCATCGATGACCTGCGGGAATGGGAGGTGGGCGAGGAGACCGTACGGCTCGGCGCGTCCGTGCCGTACACGCAGATCATGGAGCACCTGCGCACCGAGCTGCCCGGCCTGGCACTCGCCTCGCACACCGTGGCCTCCCCGCAGATCCGCAACCGCGGCGGCGTCGGCGGCAACCTGGGCACCGCCTCCCCGGCCGGCGACGCGCACCCGGCGCTGCTCGCCTCCGGCGGCGAGATCGAGGCCGAGTCCGTGCGGGGCCGCCGCATGATCCCGGTCGACGCGTTCTACCTGGGCGTCAAGCGCAACGCGCTGGAGCCGGACGAGCTGATCCGCGCGGTGCACCTGCCCAAGGCGGACGGCCCGCAGCAGTTCTCCAAGGTCGGCACCCGCAACGCGATGGTCATCGCGGTGTGCGCCTTCGGGATCGCGCTGCACCCGCGCACCCGGACGGTACGGACCGGCATCGGCTCGGCCGCGCCCACGCCCGTACGGGCCGAGGCCGCCGAGGAGTTCCTGACGGCGGCGCTGGAGGAGGGCGGCTTCTGGGAGTCGGGGCGGCCCATTCCGCCGTCCGTGGCGAAGCGGTTCGCCGAGCTGGCCAGCGGCGCCTGCAACCCGATCGACGACGTGCGCGGCAGCGCGAAGTACCGGCGCCACGCGGTGGGGATCATGGCGCGCCGCACCCTCGGCTGGACCTGGGAGTCCTACCGCGGCAACGAGAGGAGCGCCCAGTGCGCGTGAAGTTCACCGTCAACGGCCGCGAACAGCAGGCCGACGACGTATGGGAAGGCGAGAGCCTGCTGTACGTGCTGCGCGAGCGGATGGGCCTGCCGGGTTCGAAGAACGCTTGTGAGCAGGGCGAATGCGGCTCCTGCACGGTCCGTCTGGACGGTGTGCCGGTGTGCTCCTGCCTGGTCGCGGCCGGTCAGGCCGAGGGCCGGGACGTCGTCACGGTCGAGGGGCTGGCGGACTACGCCGAGCAGCGCGCGCAGCACGGCGGCTGCGCCACCGGCGCATGCGGCCCCGCGGGTACGAGCATGGACGCCGCGCAGCGCTGGCAGGCCAAGCCGGCCGGCGCCGACAGCCGGACCGGCGAGCAGGTGAAGCTCGCGCCGATCCAGCAGGCGTTCATCGACGCGGGCGCCGTCCAGTGCGGCTTCTGCACGCCCGGCCTGCTGGTCGCCGCCGACGAACTGCTGGAGCGCAACGCCCAGCCGTCCGACGCGGACATCCGCGAGGCGCTGTCCGGCAACCTGTGCCGCTGCACGGGCTACGAGAAGATCCTCGACGCGGTACGGCTCGCCGCCGCCCGCGGCGACGCGCGGACCACCGGAACGGGGGCCTGACCATGAGCGGAGTCACCCGCACACCCACCCACCTGACCCAGGGCGGCACGGCCGACGCGGGCATCGGCGCCTCCACGCTGCGCCCGGACGGCACCCTCAAGGTGACCGGCGAGTTCGCGTACTCCTCCGACCTGTGGCACGAGGACATGCTGTGGGGCTTCACGCTGCGCTCCACCGTCGCGCACGCCGAGATCGTCTCCATCGACACCTCCGAGGCGCTGGCCCAGTCCGGTGTGTACGCGGTCCTCACCTACGACGACCTGCCCACCGAGGTGAAGAACTACGGCCTGGAGATCCAGGACACGCCCGTCCTGGCGCACGGCAAGGTCCGCCACCACGGTGAGCCGGTCGCCCTGGTCGCCGCCGACCATCCGGAGACCGCCCGCCGCGCCGCCGCCAAGATCCGGATCGAGTACGCCGAACTGCCGCTGGTCACCGACGAGGCGTCCGCGCTGGCCGACGGCGCGCCGCTGGTCCACGAGCACCGCGACGACCACCACGCCGGACACGTACCGCACCCGAACATCGTGCACCGCCAGCCGATCGTGCGGGGCGACGCCGAGGCGGCGGCCCGGCGCGCCGATGTGATCGTCTCCGGCGAGTACGTCTTCGGCATGCAGGACCAGGCGTTCCTCGGCCCGGAGTCCGGGCTCGCGGTGCCCGGCGAGGACGGCGGCGTCGACCTGTACGTGGCCACCCAGTGGCTCCACTCGGACCTGCGCCAGATCGCCCCGGTCCTGGGCCTGCCCGAGGACAAGGTACGGATAACGCTCTCCGGCGTCGGCGGCGCCTTCGGCGGGCGCGAGGACCTGTCGATGCAGATCCACGCCTGTCTGCTCGCGCTGCGCACCGGCAAGCCCGTCAAGATCGTCTACAACCGGTTCGAGTCGTTCTTCGGCCATGTCCACCGGCACCCCGCCAAGCTCTGGTACGAGCACGGCGCCACCAAGGACGGCAAGCTCACGCACATGAAGTGCCGCATCGTGCTGGACGGCGGCGCGTACGCGTCCGCCTCCCCGGCCGTCGTCGGCAACGCCTCCTCCCTGTCCGTCGGCCCGTACGTGGTCGACGACGTGGACATCGAGGCCATCGCCCTCTACACGAACAACCCGCCCTGCGGCGCCATGCGCGGCTTCGGCGCCGTCCAGGCGTGCTTCGCGTACGAGGCGCAGATGGACAAGCTCGCGAAGAAGCTGGGCATGGACCCGGTCGAGTTCCGCCAGCTCAACGCCATGGAGCAGGGCACCCTGCTGCCGACCGGGCAGCAGGTCGACTCCCCGGCGCCGGTCGCCGAACTGCTGCGCCGCGTCAAGGCGATGCCGCTGCCGCCGGAGAACCAGTGGGAGACCACCGAGGGCGCCGACGTCCGCGCGCTGCCCGGCGGACTGTCCAACACCACCCACGGCGAGGACGTCGTACGGGGCATCGGTTACGCGGTCGGCATCAAGAACGTCGGCTTCTCCGAGGGCTTCGACGACTACTCGACCGCCCGGGTGCGCATGGAGGTCGTCGGCGGCGAGCCGGTCGCGACCGTGCACACCGCGATGGCCGAGGTCGGCCAGGGCGGGGTCACCGTCCACGCGCAGATCGCCCGTACGGAGCTGGGCGTCGAACAGGTCACCATCCACCCCGCCGACACCCGGGTCGGCTCGGCCGGCTCCACCTCCGCCTCCCGGCAGACCTACGTCACCGGCGGCGCGGTGAAGAACACCTGTGAGCACGTGCGCGAGAAGGTCCTGGAGCTGGGGCGGCGCAAGTTCGGCACGTACCACCCGGCGTGGGCCACCGCCGAACTCCTGCTGGAGGGCGGCAAGGTGGTCACCGACGGCGGCGAGGTGCTGGCCGACGTGGCGGACGTCCTGGAGGACGAGGCCATCGACCTCGAACTCGAATGGCGGCACCGCCCCACCGAACCGTTCGACCTGCGCACCGGCCAGGGCAACGGCCACGTCCAGTACTCCTTCGCGGCGCACCGCGCGGTCGTCGAGGTGGACACCGGACTCGGCCTGGTCAAGGTCATCGAACTGGCCTGCGCCCAGGACGTCGGCAAGGCGCTGAACCCGCTGTCCGTCGTCGGCCAGATCCAGGGCGGTACGACACAAGGACTCGGCGTCGCGGTGATGGAAGAGATCATCGTCGACCCGAAGACCGCGAAGGTGCGCAACCCCTCCTTCACGGACTACCTGATCCCCACGATCCTCGACACGCCGACCATCCCGGTCGACGTGCTCGAACTCGCCGACGAGCACGCCCCGTACGGGCTGCGCGGCATCGGCGAGGCCCCCACCCTGTCGTCCACCCCGGCCGTCCTCGCGGCGATCCGGAACGCGACCGGGCTGGAACTGAACCGGACCCCGGTCCGGCCGGAGCACCTCACCGGCACATAGCCGCGCGGGCGGGGCGGCCGTACGGCGGTGCCGGTCACCGCCGTACGGCCGCCCCGCCGCAGGCACCTGGGCCGTCCCCCGGGTCGTGCAGCCGATTTCCGTCCCAAATCCCGCGCCGCGGTGCGTGCTCGGCGCGAGTGCCCCTATGAACCTTGGGAGTAAGGCACCATGACCCAGCAGTTCCTGGAGCCGAAGACCACGGCGGAGGACGCGGGCGCGGGCTCGCGTCAGCCCGCCGGCCGGTCCTGGCTCGACCGGTACTTCCACATATCGGACAGAGGATCCACGGTCGCGCGCGAGGTGCGCGGCGGCATCACCACCTTCATGGCGATGTGCTACATCCTCCTCCTCAACCCCCTCATCCTGTCCACGCCGGACGTCGGGAAGCACACCCTGGGCAGCGCCGGCGTGGTGACGGCCACGGCGCTCGGCGCGGCGGTCTGCACCCTGCTCATGGGCTTCTTCGGCAAGGTGCCGCTGGCCCTGGCCGCTGGGCTGAACGTCTCGGCCGCCCTGACCTCGCAGGTCGTGCCGTACATGACCTGGCCGCAGGCGATGGGCATGTGCGTGCTGTACGGCGTCGTCATCATGCTCCTGGTCGTCACCGGCCTGCGCGAGATGATCATGAACGCCATCCCGCTGGCCCTCAAACACGCCATCACCATGGGCATCGGCATGTTCGTCGCCCTGCTCGGCCTGGTGAAGGCCGGCTTCGTCGGCAAGGGCGCCGGCGGCCCCGTACAGCTGGGCCTGACCGGCGAGCTGTCCGGCTGGCCGGTCCTCTTCTTCGCCGTCACCCTGCTGCTGATCTTCATGCTGCAGGCCCGCAACGTGCCCGGCGCCATCCTCATCGGCATCGTCATCGGCACCGTCCTGTCCGTGCTCGCCACCACCCTCGGCGGCCTCACCGACAAGGACTGGGGCGGCACCTCCCCCGAACTGCACGGCAGCGCCGTCGCCGCGCCCGACTTCGGGCTCTTCGGACACGTCGAGTTCGGCGGCTGGGAGCAGGTCGGCGCCCTCACCGTCGGCATGATCGTCTTCACGCTGGTGCTGGCCGGGTTCTTCGACGCGATGGCGACCATCATCGGCGTCGGTACGGAGGCCAGGCTCGCCGACGACAAGGGGCGGATGCCCGGCCTGTCCAAGGCGCTGTTCGTCGACGGCGCGGGCGGTGCGATCGGCGGCGTCGCCGGGGCGTCCGGCCAGACGGTGTTCATCGAGTCGGCCAGCGGTGTGGGCGAGGGCGCCCGTACCGGCCTGTCCTCGGTCGTCACCGGCCTGTTCTTCGCGGCCTGCCTCTTCTTCACCCCGCTCACCCAGCTGGTGCCCGCCCAGGTCGCCGCGGCGGCCCTCGTCGTCATCGGGTCGATGATGATGAGTGCCGCCAAGCACGTGGACTGGAGCGACCGATCGGTGGCCGTCCCGGTGTTCCTCACCGTGGCGCTGATGCCCTTCACGTACAACATCACCGCGGGCGTCGGCGCGGGCGTCATCGCCTACACCGCCATCAAGACCGCGCAGGGCAAGTGGCGGGAGGTCGGCGCCTTCATGTGGGTACTCGCCCTGGTCTTCCTCGTCTACTTCTCGCTGCACCCCATCGAGAACTGGCTGGGCGTCAAGTAACGCCCGCCCCGCATCCACCCGTAAGGAGACCGACATGCTGGACATCGCCGACGAGCTGCACCGGTGGGCCCGGCAGGGACGCCCCTTCGCGGTGGCCACGGTCGTGGCCACCAGCGGCAGCGCGCCCCGCCAGCCCGGCGCCGCGCTGGCCGTGGACAGCGACGGCACGGCGGTCGGGTCGGTCTCCGGCGGGTGTGTGGAAGGCGCGGTCTACGAGCTGTGCCAGGAGGCGCTCCGGACCGGGGAAACGCTCCTCGAACGCTTCGGCTACAGCGACGAGGACGCCTTCGCGGTCGGCCTGACCTGCGGTGGCGTCATCGACATCCTCGTCACACCGGTACGGCCGGCGGGGCCGGAGGCGACCGGTACGCAGGCCGCGGCGGACACCGCCACGGCCACCCCGACGGCCGCCACCAGAGCCCTCACCACGGCCCTGGCCGCTGCCGCCTCGGGTGAGGCGGCAGCGGTGGCCCGGGTCGTCCGGGGCCCGGCCCGGCTCCTGGGCCACGCCCTGCTCGTACGCCCCGACGGCAGCGTCACCGGCACCCTCGGCGGCCCTCCGGAGCTGGACCGCACCGCCGTCCAGGAGACCCGTGCCCTCCTGGACGCCGGCCGTACCGCCACCGTCGAGATCGGCGCCGACGGCTCCCGCTGCGGCGAACCCGTCCTCCTCCTCGTCGAGTCCTCCGTCCCCGCACCCCGCATGATCGTCTTCGGTGCCATCGACTTCGCCGCCGCACTGGTGCGCGCCGGCAAGTTCCTCGGCCACCACGTCACCGTCTGCGACGCCCGCCCCGTCTTCGCCACCCGCGCCCGCTTCCCCGAAGCGGACGAGATCGTCGTCGACTGGCCGCACCGCTATCTGGACAGCCAGGACCTCGACCCCCGCACGGTGCTGTGCGTCCTCACCCACGACGCGAAGTTCGACGTCCCCCTCCTGGAACGCGCCCTGCGGCTCCCCGTCGCCTACGTCGGCGCCATGGGTTCCCGCCGCACCCACCTGGACCGCCTGGACCGCCTGCGCGCCGTCGGCCTGACCGAACTCGAACTCAACCGCCTGCGCTCACCGATCGGTCTCGACCTCGGCGCCCGCACCCCCGAGGAGACGGCCCTGTCCATCGCCGCCGAAATCATCGCCTGCCGCCGGGGCGGCACCGGCACCCCCCTGACCGGCGCCCACACCCCCATCCATCACGACACCCCCACGACCCTGGACCGCATCGGGCCGGCCTCGGTGGCGTGAGGGGACGCTGTCGTCACGGGTCGGACGCGATCCGGTCACATGGTCGAGCACCTGAACTTCCGACGGGCCGGGCCTCTCGCCCCGTCCGGGCCGGAAGGACGACAGGTCCTCGTCAGCCAGGCGCGTCGTGCGCGGTACGTGAACCAGCGCCGCCGAGTAGACGCGCTGTGGCATCCGTTCTCCGTTCCTTCCCACGCCGGGGCGCGCCGCGGTGCATGACCGCTTGAGGGGACGGGCCGGGGCAAGCGGGTGTCCGTACGGGCCGCGCACGACCCCCTGGGCTCAGGACGGTGGCGCGTACGGCCGACACGAGGGGGCCAGGAAGGCATGGGCCTCAGCGCGCTGCGTGCAGGTCGAGATCGACGAGCAGCGCGCGGTGGTCCGTGTGGGCCAGGTCGAGGAAGTGCGCAGCGCGTGGGCGCAGGGCGTCGCTGACCAGGACGTGGTCGATCTGGGCGCCCAGCACGAGGGTCGTCCAGGTGGGCCAGGACGGGGTGCGGGGCAGGCCCGCCAGGCGCGCGCTGTCCCGCAGGCCGGTGTCCAGCACGGCGCGGAAGGCGGCGTGGTCCTGGGAGGAGTTGAAGTCGCCCGCGACGATCAGGGGTTCGTGGCCGCGGGAGGCGGCCAGGGCGCGGAGGCGGCCGAGTTCGGTGCGCCAGGTGTCCAGGGAGGCGGGCAGCGGCGGCATCGGGTGGGCGACCTGGAAGCGCAGGCGCTGCCCGGCGACGGTGACGGCCGCGCGGGGCATGGCCAGTTCGCCCGCGACCGCGCCGTCCCGGGTGAGCGGGTACCGGCTCAGTACGGCGGAACCCTCGGACGCGCCGTGCCCGGCGCGCAGGCGGAAGGGGTAGGCCGCGCGGACGCCCGCGGAATCCAGGGCGGCGGCGCAGCGCTCCGGGTCGCACTCCTGGACCGCGACCAGGTCGGGCCGCTCCCGGCGCAGCGTGGCGAGCAGCCCGTCCGCCGCCCGGCCGAATTCGAGGTTGGCGGTCAGTACGCGGAGGTGGGCGCGCACCGGGCCGTGCGGCGCCGGGGCCTCTCCGCCGTACGGCCGGACGAACGCGGCCGTGACGAGCAGCGCGGCGGCGGCCCAGAACAGGCCGGGCCGCCAGCGGGCCGCGAGCGACAGCACCAGGCCGAGCCCGGCGGGCACCGGCAACCACGGCAGGAAGGCGAGCAGTTGCGGCACGGGCGTCACACCGTCCGCACCGGCGGCGCGGAAGGCCAGGGGAACGGTGACGGTGAGCAGCAGCACGGCCGCACCGGCCCGGACCGCCCGCCGCCGTCGTGGTGCCGTACCGGTACGCGCGGACCCGGCATTTCCCGTCGCCATGAGCACGATGGTGCCGTACCGGCCGGCGGATGCGAGGCGGATCACACGGCCGCTTGGGGAATTCTTGGCCGAAAGGGGGAGGGGGAGACGGGGCCCGTATGGCATTATTCGGTGGTGCGGGTGCCCGAACATCACGGCATCCGATTTGTGTCCGCGCGAGCGAGGAGGTGATCGGGATGAGTCCCGAAGGAAGTCCTTGCCGCCGCGTCGTAGCGGGCTGACCGCCGCATTCACCGTGTTCTGACCGGCCGGGCCCGACGGGTCTGGTGTGCTATCGGCGTTGCGGTCGTGCCGAGCGCATCGCGTACCGCCATCGTTTCCGTCCCGTGCTGCTGTGCACCGCCGTGTGCAGGGCGTTCCGTACGGTCCGGGGCCGGGTCGGGTCCGCTTCCGGTCGGCGTGCCCCGTGTTTTCTTTTTTCCGCGCGGTCTTTTTACGCGTCGTTCACCTGGCGCCGTGCGCGTAATCGTGCGCACCCTCGCCACGGTGTATTTCGGCGTGCCTGAATTCCCGCGCCCCCAGTAATTCCGTAATTCTCGATCCCCGAATTCCCCGTGCCCGGGCCGACGGGCCGCCGGGGCATGCCGTCATGCCCCGGCGCCGCCGCGCCCCCGTACGGACGGAGGTTCTGCCATGACCAGCCTGCTCACCCCCGAGAAGCTCGCGCCGCCGGGCCGCCGCCCGCGCCGCCGGGAGCGCCGGGCCGCCGAACTCGAAGCCCGCACCCGCGCCGTCGGCGCCGGTCTGGCCGCGGTCGGCGCGCGCCCGGCCGCGCAGGTCCTGGAGGACCTGCGCACCGGCCGCGACGGGCTGCCGCACGACACCGCGGTGGCGCGCCTGCATCGCGACGGTCCCAACGTCGTGGCCCACGAGCGCGTCCCGCGCTGGTACGTCCAGCTGGCGAAGGCGTTCTGGAACCCGTTCATCCTCGTCCTCGCCGCCCTGGCCACCGTGATGTACGTGCAGTGGCTCCAGGTCGCTGACACCGAGCCCTTCGACCCGAAGATCCCCATCCTCGGCGCGATGGTGCTGATCAGCGGCCTGCTGCGGTTCTGGCAGGAGTACCGCTCGGGCAGCGCGGCCGCCGCGCTGCGCGCCCTGGTCACCACGACCACCGCCGTACAGCGCCGGCCCGGCCGGACGCAGCCGCCGGCCACGGTCGAGATCCCCATGGCGGACGTGGTGCGCGGCGACATCGTCAAGCTGGCCGCCGGCGACCTCGTACCGGCCGATCTGCGGCTGCTGGCCGCGAAAGACCTCATGGTCGCCCAGAGCGCGCTGACCGGCGAGTCGCTGCCCGTCGCCAAGGACGGCACCCGGATTCGGGACCACGGCGGGAACGCCGACCCGGTGGAGGCGGACAACCTGCTGCTGGCCGGCACGTCCGTCACCTCCGGCACCGCGACCGGAGTGGTGGTGGCCACCGGAGCGGACACCTACTTCGGGTCGATGGCCGGCGCGCTGGCCGGCGAGCGGCCGGAGACCGGCTTCGACGCCGGGGTGAAGAGGGTCAGCTTCCTGCTGATCCGCTTCATGCTGGTGATGGTGCCGCTGGTCTTCGTCCTCAACGGCCTGACCAAGGGCGACTGGGCCGAGGCGGCCGCCTTCTCGGTGGCCGTCGCGGTGGGCCTGACCCCCGAGATGCTGCCGATGGTGGTCACCACCAACCTGGCGCGCGGCGCGGTCGCCATGGCGCGGCGCAAGGTCGTCGTCAAGCGTCTGAACGCCATCCAGAACCTCGGCGCGATGGACGTGCTGTGCACCGACAAGACGGGGACGCTGACCGAGGACCGCGTCGTCCTGGACCGCTGCCTGGACGCGTACGGCCGCGAGGACGGCGAGGGCGGCGAGGTGCTGGAGCTCGCCTACCTCAACAGCCACTTCCAGACGGGCCTGCGCAACCTCATGGACCAGGCCGTCGTCGCCCGGATGCACGAGGCCGAGGAGGTGGTCGTCGACGCCCGGTTCACGCTCGTCGACGAGGTCCCCTTCGACTTCGCACGGCGCCGGATGTCGGTGGTGCTCCGGCGCGACGGCCTCGACGGCCCGGCCGACGGGCACACCATGGTCACCAAGGGCGCGGTCGAGGAGGTCCTCGCGCTGTGCACCCATCTCGCCGACGGCGGCCGGCGGGTGCCGCTGACCGACGCGCTGCGCCGCCGGGCCGCCCGGACGGCCGAGGACCACAACCGGCGGGGCCTGCGGGTCCTGGCGGTGGCGAGCCGTACGCTCCCGGCGGCCCGGGACACCTACGGCGTCGCGGACGAGACGGAGCTGACCCTGCGCGGCTTCCTGGTCTTCCTCGACCCGCCGAAGGCGGACGCCGCCGAGGCGCTGCGGGCCCTGGCCGGCAGCGGCGTCGCCGTCAAGGTCGTCACCGGCGACAACGAGCTGGTCGCGGCGCGCGTCTGCGCCGAGGTCGGCATCGAGGCGGGCACCGTCGTCACGGGACCGTACCTCGACCTGCTCGACGAGTCCGCGCTGGCCGACCTGGTCCGTACGACCACCGTGTTCGCCAAGGTCAACCCGGTGCAGAAGGCGCGGATCGTGTGTGCCCTGCGAGGCGCCGGGCACACGGTCGGCTTCCTCGGCGACGGCATCAACGACGCCGCGGCACTGCGCGAGGCGGACGTCGGCGTCTCCGTCGACACCGCCGTGGACATCGCCAAGGAGTCCGCCGACATCATCCTGCTGGAGAAGGACCTGACCGTCCTCGGCCAGGGCGTCCTCCAGGGCCGCCGGACCTTCGGCAACACCATCAAGTACATCAAGATGACGGCCTCCTCGAACTTCGGGAACGTCTTCTCGGTGCTGGCCGCCTCCGCCTTCCTCCCCTTCCAGCCGATGCTCGCCACCCAGCTGCTCGTACAGAACCTCTGCTACGACATCTCGCAGCTCGCCACGCCCTGGGACCGGATGGACGACGAGTACCTGCGCAAGCCGCGTACCTGGGACGCCCGGGGCATCGGGCGCTTCATGCTCGTGCTGGGCCCGACCAGCTCGGTCTTCGACATCACCACCTTCCTGCTGATGTGGCACGTCTTCGGGGCGGACAGCGAGGCCCACCAGGCGCTGTTCCAGTCCGGGTGGTTCGTCGAGGGCCTGCTGACCCAGACGCTCGTGGTGCACATGCTGCGCACCCGCAAGGTCCCGTTCGTGCGGTCCCGGGCCACCTGGCCGGTGCTGCTGATGACCGCCCTGGTCATGGCGTTCGGCATCGCCCTGCCGTTCTCCCCGCTGGCATCGGCACTCGGCATGCAGGCCCTGCCGCTCGGCTACTTCCCGTGGCTGGCCGGGACGCTGCTGGCGTACTGCCTGCTGACCCAGGGCGTGAAGACCTGGTACGTCCGCCGGTTCAACACCTGGCTGTGAACCGCCGAAGGAGAAAGGGGGCCGCCTCCGGGCGGTCCCGCGCAAGCGCGCGGAGGAGGAGTGCGGATCATGGTGAACGAATGGCAGCTGGCCGGCAACATCGCGGCCGGCCTCGGATTCGGGGCGGTCATCGGCCTGGAGCGGCAGTGGCGCGCCCGGATGGCGGGGCTGCGCACCAACGCGCTGGTCGCCGCCGGTGCCGCGCTCTTCGTCCTGCTCTCGCAGTACGGCTTCGCGGCGGCGACCAGCACCACGGGCTACGACGGTTCGCGGGTCGCCGCGCAGATCGTCTCCGGCATCGGTTTCCTCGGCGCCGGCGTCATCATGCGCGACGGGCTGAACGTCCGGGGCCTGAACACCGCGGCCACGCTGTGGTGCTCGGCCGCGGTCGGCGCCCTGGCGGGGACCGGGCTCTACGTGGTCGCGGCGCTCGGCACGGCCGGGGTGGTCGGCGCCAACCTGGTGCTGCGCCCGCTGGGCCGCCGGCTGGACCGGGAGCCCGGCGGCGGTGCCGAGATCGCCACCGACTACTACTTCGAGGCGGTGTGCACCGAGCCCGAGGAGGCGCACATCCGGGCGCTGGTCGTCCAGGCCGTCAGCCGTCCCGGCTTCCGGCTGCGGGCGGTGCACAGCCGGGACGACGGCACCCCGGCGAAGGACGCCCAGGCACCGCCGAAGGTCACCGTCGCCGCCGAGCTGACCACCGAGCGGCGCGACGACAGCCTGCTCGAAGAGGCGGTCAGCCGGCTGTCGCTGGAGCCCGCGGTGTCGGCCGTGAGCTGGACGGTCGTGAACACCCCGGACACCGGCGAGGACTACGACGGGGACTACGGGGGCGGCTATCGCGACGGGCCGCCGCCCCGGCGCCGCCACCGGGTGCGGGACTTCTTCGCGGGGCCGGGCGGACCGGCCGGCTCCGGTGGCCCGCCGCGGAAAACCGGATGACGGTGCGCGGGGCCCGGGCCTAGCGTCGTCAGGTGACCACGGACATCCGGAACGTTCCCGAAGCACATGTCGACCGGGCCCTCGACCTCGCTCACCTCGCCTTCCACTCGAAGGCCGGGGACGCCACCCGCAAGCGGCAGCGCGAACTGCTGCTGACCTGCGAGCGGGTGGGCGCGTACGACGACGAGGAGATCATCGGTTTCACCGCGGCGCACCACCTGGGCCTCTCCGTACCGGGCGGTGAACTCCCCGCCGCCGCAGTGGACTTCGTGTCGGTCGCGCCCACCCACCGGCGGCGCGGCGTGCTCACCGCCATGATGGGCGAACTGTGGCGCCGCTGTGCCGCCGGCGGCCGGCCGCTGGCCTGCCTGTGGGCCTCGGAGGACGCCATCTACGGCCGCTTCGGCTTCGGCCCGGCCACCGAGGCGTACAGCGTCGAGATCGACTCCGCCCGGCCCCTGGACCTGCGCATCACGCCCGACCCGCGCCCGCTGCGGCTGCTCGGCGCGGCGGACGCGGTGCCGGTGATCGCGCCGCTGTACGAGGCGGGCCGGGCCCGGCGCGGCGGGCGGCTCGCCCGCGACGAGGCGTGGTGGCGGCGCTCGGTGCTTGCGTCCGCCGAGGACGAGGACGACGACGGCCCGTCGCGCATCGTCGTCCTCGGCGACAAGGGCGCGCCCGCCGCCGGATACGCCGTCTACCAGGTCGGGGAGAAGGGCGTCGTGACCGTCGGGGAACTGGAGGCCGCCGACGCGCCCGCCGCCGCGGCGCTCTGGTCCTACCTCGCCTCCATCGACCTGACGCGCAAGGTACGGGCCTGGGCGGTGGCCGCCGACGACCCGCTGCTGCTCTTCGCCGCCGACCGCGACCAGGTGCGTGTCACCGGACAGTGGCCCGCGCTGTGGCTGCGGCTGGTCGACGTGGCCCAAGCGCTGATCGCGCGCTCGTGGGCCGCGCCCGCCGACCTCGTCCTGGAGGTGCGCGACGCCGCGCTGCCCGCCAACGCCGGCCGCTTCCGGCTGACGGCGGACCCGTCCGGCGCCGCGTACGAGCCCACCGGGGACCCGGCCGACCTGGCCCTGGACGTACGGGACCTGGCCTCCTGCTACCTCGGCGGCACCCCGCTGCGGCGGCTGGTGCGGGCCGGGCTGGTGGCGGAGCGCACGCCCGGCGCGGCCCGCCTGCTGGACGCCGCGCTGGAGACCGAGCACCTGCCGTTCAACGGCGAGGACTACTGAGGGGCGGCCGGTCCCCGGCTCCCGCACTCCGCGACAATGGCCCCGTACGGACGGACGGGGAGGGCGGCGTGGAGCTGCGGCAGGTTCGGTATTTCGTCGCGGTCGCGCGGGAACTGCACTTCGGGCGGGCCGCCGAGCGGCTGCACATCGTGCAGTCGGCGGTCAGCCAGCAGGTGCGGCGCCTGGAGCGGGAGGTGGGCGCGGACCTGTTCGACCGGTCGGCGCGGCAGGTCCGGCTCACCGCCGCCGGCGAACGGTTCCTGCCCGAGGCGCGGGCCCTGCTCGCCGCCGAGGAACGCGCGCTCGCCGCCGTCGCCGACCTGGTCGGCACGCGGAGCAGCACCCTGCGGCTCGGGACGAGCGCGGGCCTGGGCGAGCACCTGGACCGGGTCCTGGACGCCCTCGCCCGCAGCGCCCCCGGCCTCGGCGTCCACCTGGTCTCCGCGCCGACGCGCGAACGCCTGGACCGGGTGGCCCAGGGCGAACTGGACGCCGCGTTCGTGCGGGGCGCGGACGACGGCGGTACGGACGGAGTGCTCCGCCACGTCCCCTTGTGGCCGGACCCGCTCGTCGCCGTCCTGCCGGCCGCGCACCCCCTCGCGGCCACCGGACCGGGGGAGGACCCGGGGGTGGACCTGGCCGAACTGGCCGCCGTACCGCTCCGGCTGACCGCCCGCCGCAACAACCCCACCCTCGTCGACCGCCTCCTCACCGCCTGCCACCGCGCGGGCTTCGAGCCCGTACCGGTTCCGGGCCCGCCGGCCGGTTCGCTCCAGGACAACCTGGCCGCGATCGGCGCCGCCGGACCCGCCGCCCCGTCCTGGACCGTGGTGTACGCCGCGCACGCCCGCCAACTGCGCACCCCGCGCGTCGTCTTCCGCCCCTTCCGTACGCCCCTCACGCTGACCACCTCGCTGGCCGTGCACCGCACCGAGCCGCCCGCCTGTCTCGACGCGCTGCTCGCGGCCTGCGGGGCCACCGCGCACCATCTCGATCCGTGATCGCAGCGTGCGCGGAATGCCTCTTGGACGGCCGCCGCGTCCCCGATGGACTGGGGGCATGCGGAAGAGGCGCCCGGAACGGCCGGGCGGCCGCCGCCGTGAAGGGAGTTCCGCCATGCCCGTCGTCACCGTCCAGCAGGGGCCGCGCAGCACCGAGCTGAAGCGCGAGCTGGTCCGGCAGATCACCGACGCGTTCGTGGACGCCTACCGCGTCCCGGCCGAGAGCGTGCAGGTCTGGATCCACGAGGTGCCCACCGACAGCTGGGGCACGGCCGGGAAGCTGACCGCCGACCGGTAGCCGGGACGGCCGGGGGACGGCGCGGCGTGGCGCGGTGGCCGGAAGCGGCGGCACCGCGCCACGCCGCCGTTTGGCCGCCCGGCGGCCGGGCACCCGGGGCCGTGTCGCCAGTCCCGACCGTGCGAAGGAGCTTTCCATGACCGACATCTGGGGCTACCCCGCGTCCGCCGGGTACACCGCGGGCACGGACCTCGCCGGGTACAAGGTCGAGGCCACGGACGGCGGTATCGGCAAGGTCGACAAGCACTCCGACGAGGTCGGTTCCGCCTGGATCGTGGTCGACACCGGCGTTTGGATCTTCGGCAAGCACGTCCTGCTGCCGGCCGGCGTCATCGCGTCGGTGGACACCGCCGAGCGCAAGATCTACGTCTCCCGCACCAAGGAGGAGATCAAGAACTCGCCGGAGTTCGACAAGGAGAAGCACCTCGGCAACCCCGACTACCACGAACAGCTGGGCTCTTACTACCAGCCGCACCACAAGTGACACCCCACGGGCCCGGCCGGGCGCTCCGGCCGGGCCCGCCGCTGGCCGCTCACGGCAGGACGCCCGTCCGGCGTGCCGCCACCACCGCCTGGAGGCGGGAGTGGACGCCCAGTTTGCGCATGGCGGAGCGCAGGTAGCTCTTGACGGTTTCCGGGCGCAGGCCCAGCCGTTCCGCCGTCACCGCGTTGGTCGCGCCGGAGGCCACGCAGGCCAGGACGTCCACCTCGCGCGGTGCCAGCGGTGTGCCGTCCGCCGCGCCGCGCCCGGGGGCGGACGCCATCGCCAGCCGCCCGCACGCGGCCAGCAGTTCCCGGCGCAGGGCCGGGTCCGCGATCCGCTGCGCCAGCGCCCGCAGCTCGCCGTGCGCCTCGCGCACCTCCTCCCACGCCGCCGGGTCGGCGGCGGCCGGCTGCCGGGCGACCGACAGCAGCCGCTGCGCCTCGTCCTGCAGGAGCAGGGCCTGTTCCAGTTCCCGGGCGGCCGCCATCGCGGCGGACAGCGGGCGGTCGCCGAGCTGTACCGGCTGCCGCAGCGCCCCGTACAGGACGCCGCGCACCCGGCGGCGCACCACGACCGGCACCGCGAGCACGGAACACAGGCCCTCGGCCGCCACGGCCGCGTCGTACTCGTGGCTGATCACGGGGGAGGAGTGGTAGTCGGTCACCGCGAAGGGCCGGGTGAGCACCGCGGCCTTGCCGCCGAGGCCGTTGCCGTGCCGGACGGACAGCCCGTGCAGGGCCGCGGTTCCGGTGCCCGCCAGCTCGCTGATGCGGTAGCGGCCCGTGCCGTACCGCAGCCCGCCGAACGCCACCGGCAGCCCGCTCGTCCGCCGCAGCCGCGACAGCGCCGCCCGTACGTCCGCGGACCCGCCGGACTCTGACTCGACCCGCACGCCGAAACCTCCGCTTCCCCCCGTTCGGGGGTGGTGAGACCTGCGTCACTGATTACACGATGGCGGGAGGCGGTGCGGCAATGAGGAGGACACATGGCGGACACCGAGGAGACAGGCGTGACGGGCGGTACGGGTGATAAGGGTGGGGTTGCTCCTGTTGCGGAGGTGACGGGAGCGGCGGTCGGCGCGGAAACGGCCGGGGCAGGCCCGGCGGCCGGCGCGGGAGCGGCCGGACCGGGCCCGGAGGCCATCGACCCGACCGCCGGATTCCGCGCGGCCCGGGACTTCCTCCTGCGCCACCGCGAGGACTACGACGGCGCCCGCGAGGGCTTCACCTGGCCCCGTCCTGAGTACTTCAACTGGGCGCTGGACTGGTTCGACCGCATCGCCGACGGCAACGACCGCACCGCCCTGCACATCGTCGAGGAGGACGGCACCCACACCCGCCGCACCTTCGACGAGCTGCGCCGCGTCTCGAACCGGGCGGCCAACTGGCTGGCCGCGCAGGGCGTCCGGGCCGGGGACCGGATCGTGGTCATGCTCGGCAACCAGGTCGAACTGTGGGAGACCGCCCTCGCGGCGATGAAGCTGCGCGCCGTGGTCGTCCCGGCCACCCCGCTGCTCGGCCCGCTCGACCTCGCCGACCGTGTCGGGCGCGGCCGGGCCCGCCATGTGCTCGTACGGGCCGCGGACACCGGAAAGTTCGCGGACGTCCCCGGCGACTACACCCGGATCGCGGTCGGCGGCGCCGCCGAGGCCGCCGCCGCGGGCTGGCTGGCCTACGAGGACGCGTACGCCGCCGCCGAGACGTACGAGCCCACGGCCCCCACCCGCGCCGACGATCCCCTGATGCTCTATTTCACCTCCGGTACCACGGCTCGCCCCAAGCTCGTGGAGCACACCCACACCTCGTACCCTGTCGGCCACTTGGCGACGATGTACTGGATCGGCCTGCGGCCCGGCGACGTCCACCTGAACATCTCCTCGCCGGGCTGGGCCAAGCACGCCTGGTCCAACCTCTTCGCCCCGTGGAACGCCGAGGCCACCGTCTTCATCCACAACTACACCCGCTTCGACGCGGCCCGGCTGATGACGGAGATGGACCGGGCCGGCGTCACCAGCTTCTGCGCGCCGCCCACCGTGTGGCGGATGCTCATCCAGGCCGATCTGACGGCGCTGAAGACCCCGCCGCGGGAGATCGTCGCGGCCGGCGAGCCGCTGAATCCGGAGATCATCGAACGGGTGCGGCAGGCGTGGGGCGTCACCATCCGCGACGGCTTCGGGCAGACCGAGACCGCCGTCCAGGTCGCCAACACCCCCGGCCAGCCCCTCAAGCCGGGCTCCATGGGCCGCCCGACCCCCGGCTTCGACGTCGCCCTGCTGGACCCGGTGACCGGCGAGCCTGCCGACGAGGGAGAGATCGCCCTCGACCTGTCGTCCCGCCCGGTGGGACTGACCACCGGCTACCACGGCGACCCCGAGCGCACCGCCGAGGCGATGGCCGGCGGTTACTACCGCACCGGCGACATCGGCGCGCGCGACGCGGAGGGCTACATCACCTACATCGGCCGCCGCGATGACGTATTCAAGTCCAGCGACTACAAGATCTCACCCTTCGAGCTGGAGAGCGCACTCCTGGAGCACGAAGCGGTGGCCGAGGCCGCCGTGGTGCCCGCCCCCGACCCCGTCCGGCTGGCCGTACCCAAGGCGTATGTGGTGCTGGCGGCGGGCTGGGAACCTGGACCGGAGACCGCGGCGGTGCTCTTCGCCCACTCCCGGGCGGTGCTCGCCCCGTACAAGCGCGTGCGGCGGCTGGAGTTCGCGGATCTGCCCAAGACGGTCTCGGGCAAGATCCGTCGCGTGGAGCTGCGCGAGCGCACCGCCGAGCAGGGCGGGGGCGCCGCCGAGTACCGAGAGGAAGACCACCGATGACCGACATGAGCAGGCCGCCGGGCCACCCGCCGGGACCCCGGGAGAGCGGCACCGCCGGGCAGCGCCTGTCGTACGCCCGGGGCGAGACCGGCCGGCCGCTGCTCGACCGCACCATCGGCGCCGACCTGGAGCGCGCGATCCGCCGCTGGGGCGACCGCGAGGCGCTGGTGGACGTGGCGGGCGGGCGCCGCTGGACGTACGCGGAGCTGGGGCGGGCGGTGGACGAGGTGGCGCTCGGCCTGCTCGCCAAGGGCGTGCGCAAGGGCGACCGGGTCGGCATCTGGGCGCCCAACTGCCCCGAGTGGGTGCTGGTGCAGTACGCCACCGCCCGCATCGGCGCCATCATGGTCAACATCAATCCGGCCTACCGTGTGCACGAATTGGCGTATGTGCTCAAGCAGGCCGGGATGAGCGTCCTGGTCTCCGCCGTCGCCCACCGGAGCAGCGACTACCGGCGGATGATCGAGCAGGTGCGGGCGGAGAGCCAGGCCCTGCGGGACGTGATCTACATCGACGACCCGACCTGGGACGGGCTGCTGGCGGCCGGCGCCGGGGTGCCGCACGCGCGGCTGGCCGCCTGCGCGAAGGAGCTGTCGCCGCACGACCCGGTCAACATCCAGTACACCTCCGGCACCACCGGATTCCCCAAGGGCGCCACGCTGTCCCACCACAACATCCTCAACAACGGCTTCTGGGTGGGCGAGACGGTCGGCTACACGGAGCACGACCGGGTCTGCCTGCCGGTGCCCTTCTACCACTGCTTCGGCATGGTGATGGGCAACCTCGGCGCCACCTCGCACGGTGCCTGCATCGTCATCCCGGCGCCCGCCTTCGACGCGGCGGCCACCCTGCGGGCCGTCCAGGAGGAGCGCTGCACGTCCCTGTACGGCGTACCGACCATGTTCATCGCCGAACTGGACCATCCGGACTTCGCCACGTTCGACCTGTCGTCGCTGCGCACCGGGATCATGGCGGGCTCGCCGTGCCCGGAGGAGGTGATGCGGCGGGTCGTCTCCGAGATGCACATGGCCGAGGTCTCCATCTGCTACGGCATGACCGAGACCTCGCCGGTCTCCACGCAGACCCGGCGCGACGACGACCTGGCGCACCGCACCGGGACGGTGGGCCGGGTGCTGCCGCACATCGAGGTCAAGGTGGTGGACCCGGCGACCGGCGCGACCGTGCCGCGCGGTGCGCCGGGCGAGCTGTGCACCCGCGGCTACAGCGTGATGCTGGGCTACTGGGAGGAGCCGGAGCGCACCGACGAGGCGATCGACGCGGAGCGCTGGATGCACACCGGCGACCTCGCGGTGATGAACGACGACGGCTACCTGCGGATCGTCGGCCGCATCAAGGACATGATCATCCGGGGCGGGGAGAACGTCTACCCGCGGGAGATCGAGGAGTTCCTCTACACCCACCCCAAGATCGCGGACGTGCAGGTGGTCGGCGTGCCGGACGCCAAGTACGGCGAGGAGATCGCCGCCTGCGTCATCCTGCGCGACCCCGTGGCCGGGCTCACCCGCGACGAGCTGGCCCGCTTCTGCCGCTCCCGCCTGGCGCACTACAAGGTCCCGCGCTACGTGCACGTCCTCGACACCTTCCCGATGACGGTCAGCGGCAAGGTCCGCAAGATCGAGCTGCGGGAACGGCTGGCGGCGCAGCTGGCGGCGGAGGCGGACCCGGTGCGGCCGGCGGGTGCGGGCGCCGCGGGGCCCGTCGAGGCGGCCCAGACGTAGCGGCTCCGGTGGTACGGCCGGGCCGCGCCGTGGGATCAGGCGCGGCCCGGCCAGTCCAGCGCCAGCTGCTGGGCGCGCGGCAGCCGCGCCACGATGAGGTCGTACGAGTCCTCGATCATGTCCAGGACGAGCCGGTCGTCCAGCGCCCCGGTCAGCGAGACGGTGTTCCAGTGCCGCTTGTTGAGGTGGTAGCCCGGCACGATCTCCGGGTGCGCGGCACGCAGCCGCTCGGCCGGCTCCGGGTCGCACTTCAGACTCACCGACAGCGGCTCGGCCTCCAGGGCGGACAGCGCGAAGATCTTCCCGCCGACCTTGAACGTGGACACCTCCGGAGCCCGGGGGAACGGGCACTCCTCGGTCGCCCCGTTGAAGTCCAGGCAGGCGGCCCGCAGCCGCTTCGCATCGAACATGCAGGCCATTATGGCGCGGCGCGGGGCCCGTCCTCCGGGACCGTACGCCGTACCGGGGCCCTCAGACCGGCGCGGGCGGCAGCGGCACCGCGGTCAGAACGGCGGAAACCAGCACCACCGCCGCCAGCGCCACCAGTTCCGCACGGGCCGGCCGGGTGGCCGCCCCCGGCGCGACCGCCTCCCGCCGCAACCGTCCGCGGGCGGCCAGCGCCAGCCCGCTCACCACCAGGACGAGCACCAGCTTGGCCAGCAGGACCCGGCCGTACCCCGAGGTGAACGTTTCGGCGAGCGGCAGCCGGCGCAGGGTGCTGCACACGCCCGTCACGGTGACCGCGGCGAACAGCAGCGCCGCCGGACGCGCGTACCGCACCAGCAACTCCCGCCCCGCCGCCGCGTCGTGCCGCCACCGCCACCGCGTCCGCAGCACGTGCAGCAGCCCGCCGGCCCACAGCGCGGTCGCCGACAGGTGGACGAGGGTGAGGGCGGTGCCGACCGCCGGGGTGTACGTCTCGGGATGGGCCCGCAGCGCCTCGCCGACCACGACGGCTGCCAGCGGCGCGGCGGCCCACCCCGGGCGCCGGGAGGCAGCGCACAGCGCCGCCAGCAGGAACGCGTTGGCCTCCAGGAGGGCCAGCAGGCCGGGCCGCGTGCCGTACGCCGCGACGAGGGCCGGCCCGGACAGCCCCGCCGCCGGCGAGCCGCTCCCCGCCACCAGCAGCAACTGCCCCACGGCCGCCGCCACCCCCGCCCACGCGGCCCGCACCGCCCACGCCCGCGGCAGCCCCGCCGGAGCGCCGGGCACCCGCCGTGCGAGCCAGGTTCCCGCCAACTCCCCGGCGTGTACGCACAGGGCGGCGAGCAGGACCGCCCGCAGCAGCGCGGTGCCCCCGTCACCCGGTAATCGGATCTCGTGCGACTCGTCGACCACGAGCTCCGTGGCGAGCAGCGGAACGAGGACGGCGACGGCGGCGGACGCGGCCACGGCGAGGGCCCGCCGGGCGGGGGAGCGGCGGGCGGCCGGGGCGTCCGCCGCGGACGCCGCGGACGCCGTGCCGACGTCCGCGCGGACGGGGCCGGACGGGGGCCGGGGCGCCGGTTGCGGTGGCTTCATCCGGCGATCGTCCCCGGCGGCCGGAGCACCGGCAAGCCGGGCGCCCGCGCAGGTCACCCGACCAGGCCACCGGCCCGCCGCCCGGTCAGCCGTCCCGGCGCATGCACACCCGCTCCCACCGGTCCAGCCCCAGCGCGGCCTCCCGGCGGCGGATCTCCCGCAGGCCCGGGGACAGCCCGTCCTCAGCGAGGACGCGGAAGCCGAGACGGGCGTAGTACGGGGCGTTCCACGGCACGGCCGCGAACGTGGTCAGGGTCAGGGCCGGCAGCCCGCTGTCCCGCCACGCCCGCTCGATGAGCGCCCGGCCGAGGCCGCGGCGGGCGGCATCCGGGTGCACCGAGACCTGTTCGATGTGGGCGCAGCCGTCGACCGGCTCCCACAGCAGATACGCGAGCGGTGTGCCGTCCGCCGTTCCGGCACAGGCGACCAGGGCGCGTCCCGCCTGCTGGTAGCGCGTCAGTTCCGGCAGGGACGGCGGTTCGTCGTCCGCGATCCGGTCCATGCCCAGGGCGCGGAACGCCTCCCCGGCCGCGCGCTCGACGGCGCGCAGCGCGGGGAGGTCGCCGGGCGTGGCCGCGCGGAGGACCGGGGCGGGGCGGGTTCCCGAGGTGTTCATGGCAGCACCGTCGCAGGTCGCGCGGCGCGCGGCAGCCGAATTTCGGGGTGCGGGCCGGAATCGCTCAGTGCCGGACGAGGCGGTCCGCCGAACGGGCGGCGAAGAAGAGCAGGCCGGCCGTCAGCAGCGCCGCCATGAGGGCCATGTGCAGCACCGAGCGCGCGTCCGGGCCGTGGGTCAGGGCCGTGTTCAGGACGAGGGTGAGGCCGGTGACCGAGACCAGTGGCCCGGCCGCGTACCAGGCGGCGAACAGGAACGGTCCCGGGCCGCCCATCGGTGTGGCGCCGCCGACGAACAGCAGGTCCGTGCGGGCCGGGCCGCGGCAGGCGCCGAAGACCGCCGCCGCCGCGAACGGCCCGGCGCACAGCGGCATCAGCAGCAGCGCCCAGCCGGCGCCGGCGAGCGCGTACGGTACGGCCGCCAGCAGCCCCAGCAACGCGCCGAGCACCGCCGGCACGATCGCGTGGTGCAGCATCAGCGTCCGCAGCCGGAACGGCGACCAGGCCGCGCGCCGCGCGTCGTCCGTCTCCAGGCGGGCCGGTTCGGCGAGCGCACCGACCGCGGCGTACCCGCACAGCAGCCCGACGGCCAGGCCGAGCACGCGCCGCTCGCCGACCGGTCCGGCACCCAGGCCCGCCGCCGCACCGGCGGCGGCCGTCCAGACGACCGCCCGTCCCAGCCGCCCCGGCATGCGCAGCAGTGCCAGCAGATCGCGCCAGACCACGACCAGGGACCGGTGCGGTGGCGGCGGCAACGTGACCCGGCGTTTCGGCGCGTCGCCGCCCGCCTCCAGGACGGCCAGCTTCGCGGCCCGCAGCTCCAGGGCGAACACACCGGACGTGACGGCCGACGCCGTCGCCGCGCGCCCGCGCAGCTGCGCGTTGGGCACGTGCGCGGCGTCCCGGTGCGCGGACACGACCGCGAAGGCGGTACCGGCCGCGAGGAGCGCGAGCGCGACGGGCCAGCCCGGAGCCTGCCCGCCGGTCACCGCCACCACCGGCTGCGCTGCCCAGCCCCACGGACCGGACCACAGCTCGGCCTGCTCCAGGGGCGCCCAGCGGTGGCCGCTCCAGGCCAGTGCCGCCTGCCCGGCCGCCAGCGCCAGAAGCAGGACGGCGGGCGCGGTCAGGCGCCGCACACACCGTGCCGACCACGGCCTGCGCTCCACCGCCATGCCCAGCGACACGGCCAGCAGGGGCAGGCAGACCGCGGCCGGGAGCGTGGCGGCCAGCGCGCCGCCGAAGGACGCTCGCCCGGTGACGCGCAGGACGACGGCCGCGGCCAGTGCGGCGAGCGCCCCCGCGGCCACCACCAGTACGGCGGACCGCCGGAAGGCGGGCCGCAGTACCGCGCCGCGCCGTACGGGCTGCGCCAGCAGCCACCCGGCGGACGGCCCCGACACGACCACCGGTCCGCGCCACAGGGCGTCGCGCGCGGCGAGCACGGCCAGGGCGAGGGTGCCGGCGACGAAGGCGGCCGGCAGGGAGCGCTGGAGGTCCGCGCCCAGGCTGCCGTGGTCCGCGCCGATCTTCAGCGACCGCAGGAAGCGGTAGGCGTAGCCGCTGCCGTAGCCGAGCACGGCGAGCACCACGCAGTACGCCAGGACCGCCCGGTCGCGGCGGCGCTGCCGCTGGTGGTCCCGGCGTTTCGCGCGCAGCCAGCGCAGCGTCTCGGCGGTGCGGTCGTCGTCCCGCTCGTTCCAGACGGGCGGCTCGGTGGCCTCCTCCGGAACGGCGGCGCTGCCGTTCTCCGCCGTACGCGGGCCCGTCTCCGTACCGCGCGCGGTCATGAGCGCACACCCAGCTTCCGGAGCACCTGCGCCGGGTCCCCCTGCTCGACCACCCGGCCGTCCTCCAGCGCGATCATGTGGTCCGCGACCTCCTCGGCCAGTTCCGCCTGGTGGGTGGCGAGCAGGACGGCCACGCCGTCCTCCTTCTCGGCGACCAGGAGGGCGGCGAGGCGCGCGCGGGCGTCCGGGTCGAGCCGCTGCTCCGGTTCGTCCAGGACGAGCAGGTCGCGCGGCCGGACCAGCGCGGCGGCCAGCAGCAGTGACTGCAACTGACCGGAGGAGAGCGAGTTCGGCAGGGCGTGGGCGTGGTCGGCCAGCCGGCGGTCGGCGAGCACCTGGTCGATCCAGGCCGCCGCGTCCTCCACCGCGTGCGCGACGGTGACGAGTTCGAGGTGTTCGCGGACGGTGAGGTCCGGGTAGCAGGCGACGCTGTCACCGACCACCGCGACCCGCGCCCGTACCTCCGGATCGTCCTCGGCGACCGTACGGCCCGCGAACCGGGCCCGGCCGCCGGACGGCGCGTCCCGGCCGCAGGCGATGCGCAGCAGGGTGGATTTGCCGGACCCGTTGTGCCCGAACAGCGCGGTGCAGCGGCCCGCGGCCAGGTCGAGGTCGATCGGGTGCAGTGCCTGCCGGTCGCCGTAGCGCCGGCTGACACCGCGCAGTTGCAGCAGCGCGGGCGCGCCGTTCCTCGCCGTCATCGGGCCTCTCCGTACGCTGGTCGGGACGTACCGACCCTAACCAGCGCCGCGGCGCCCGCCCCTACCGGCCGGTGGCGCCGTCCCTGATCAGCTCGTCGGCCGGGTCGTTGACCGGCTGCGGGGTGCCGGTGAGATCCATGACGAACAGCGGGAGGTGGAGCGCGTCGGCGCGGGCGCGGGCGTCGCGGGAGTAGCCGGCCAGGGAGAAGCAGACCGCGATCGCGGAGTCGTTGAGGCCGTTGAGCCACAGGCACTCGATCTCCCGCAGCTTGGTCGCCCGGGTCGTCGGGTCCACCTGGGCCACCACACCGGTGCCGCGCAGGTCCACACCGGAGGCGGTGCGCTCCTGCACCCGTGCGATGTCGGTGAAGCCGAGCCACTTCAGGTACTGGGCGGCGGCGGTGACACAGTCGCGGGCCGTACGGATGGTGACCGGGCGGAAGGCGGGCCGCAGCACCGGCGCCGGGCCGGACGGTCCGTCGGCCGCGGCCGGGGCGAGGCTGCCCGGGGGCCGCGGATCCTGCGGGGGCGGGGTCGGTACGGGGACGACGGGGAGCCGGACCACCGTGCCGCACACGCAGCCCGACTCCGGCGCCGGCCACTCGTCCACCCGCCCGCAGGTCTCGCAGCGCACCTCCACCCAGGAGCTCTGCCAGGTACGGTGCAGGATCTCCGTCGGCACGCCGCCGCGCAGTACCGGCAACGTCAGCGGGGCCCCGCAGGCACACGGGAACGTGGGCGGGGTGAAGGCGTTCTCGCGGCGGCACGTCGGGCAGCGCACCGGCACGCTGTCGGCCATGGCGGCTCCCGGCAGGTAGGGCGGCGGACAGGTTCCGCTGCCGTCCATGGTCCCCCGGCGGCGGGCGTTGGGGGGAGGCTCACGGTGGGAGCCCGACAGTACCGCAGGGATATGCGCGGGGACCCGGCTTTTCCCGGATCGTGCCGGACCGGGTGCGCGAAGGGAACCACCGGGTCCGGGTGAGGGTGCCGCCCGGCGGCACGGGAGATGGGCGCGACAGGACGATCGCACCGCCGGGCGGGGCTTGGGGAGGGGCGGGACGCGGGCTCCGCGGCCCGGGGAGACGGACCGTCCTTTCCTTGCGGACGGACACGACCACCGCACTGGCGTCTCCCCGGGGCACCGGGCCCGACGGGCCGGCGGCGCCCCGGATTCCGTACGGCCGCGGAGCCCCGCGTCACCTGTCCGTACCGGCCGGCCACCCCTCAGCGGACCGGCCGGCACGGACGCGCGAGGGGCCGGACCTCCCGTCCGCCCTCCGCGCTGACCGGGGGAATCAGTCCTCGCGCAGCTCGTGGACCTTGGCCTCGACGCGCTTGCCGTACTCCGGGTCGGCCGCGTGGAAGTGGGCGAGGTTCTTCTCGACCACGTCGTCGCGCGAGACCTGTGCCAGGCCCCCGGCGATGTTCGCCACCAGGCGGTTCTTCTCGTCCTCGGACATCAGCCGGTACAGCTCGCCGGCCTGGAAGAAGTCGTCGTCCTTGGAGTGCGCCGGGGCCGGGTGGGTGCCGGCGTGCCCGGTGACCGGGAGCGGCGCGGACAGCGGCTGGTCCGACTGGACCGGGCCGTCGTAGGAGTTGGGCTCGTAGTTCTTGGCGTGCCGGCCGTAGGCGTTGGCCGCCATCAGACCGTCCCGGCCGTAGTTGTTCGCCACGGTCGCCTTCGGCGCGTTGACCGGCAGCTGGGTGTGGTTGACGCCCAGGCGGTAGCGGTGCGCGTCGGCGTAGGCGAACAGCCGGCCCTGGAGCATCTTGTCCGGGGACGGGCCGATGCCGGGCACGAAGTTGTTCGGCGAGAACGCGGCCTGCTCGACCTCGGCGAAGACGTTGTCGGGGTTGCGGTCCAGGACCAGCCGGCCGACCCGCTGGAGCGGGTAGTCGGCGTGCGGCCACACCTTGGTCAGGTCGAACGGGTTGAAGCGGTAGTCCGCCGCCTCGGCCGCCGGCATGATCTGCACGTACAGCGTCCAGGACGGGTACACCCCGCGCTCGATGGACTGCAGCAGGTCGGTCTGGTGGCTGTTGGGGTCCTTGCCGGACAGCTCGGCGGCCTGCTCGCTGCTCAGGCAGCGGATGCCCTGGTTGGTCTTGAAGTGGTACTTGACGAAGAAGGCTTCGCCGGCGGCGTTCGTCCACTGGTAGGTGTGCGACCCGTAACCGTTCATGTGCCGGTACGAGGCCGGGATGCCGCGGTCGCCCATCAGCCAGGTGACCTGGTGGGTCGCCTCGGGGGAGTGGGCCCAGAAGTCCCAGACGTTGTCCGGCTCCTGCTTGCCGGTGAAGGGGTCGCGCTTCTGCGAGTGGATGAAATCCGGGAACTTCAACGGGTCCTTGATGAAGAAGACCGGGGTGTTGTTGCCGACGAGGTCGTAATTGCCCTCCTCGGTGTAGAACTTGACCGCGAAGCCGCGCGGGTCGCGGGCGGCGTCCGGGCCACCGAGGTTGTCGGCCACGGTCGAGAAGCGGATGAACAGGTCGGTGCGTCGGCCGACTGCGCTCAGGAAGTCGGCGCGGGTGAAGGCGGTGACGTCGTCGGTCACCTCGAAGTACCCGTACGCGCCCGAGCCGCGGGCGTGCACCACCCGCTCCGGGATGCGCTCGCGGTTGAAGCGGGCGAGCTTCTCCAGGAGGTGCTGGTCCTGGAGGAGCAGCGGGCCACCGACGCCGGCGGTGGCGGAGTTCTGGTTGTCGGCGATCGGGGCGCCGGCCTCCGTGGTGAGACGGCGCGTCGTCGTGGGCTTCGGCATGGTGACCTTCCGTACGAGAACGCGGAAGTCGGCTTCCGCATGTTGGAGCGTAGGGAGCGCCCCCACCAGCGTCAACACTTTGTTGAAAAGTTGCCGGGCGGTGCGGGGGCGGTGCAGGAGTGATGCTGAGGGCGGTACTCAAGGCGCTGCTGGGGAGCGGCTTTCGGGCGCGCTCGTGGGGTTCCCGGCGGCGGCGCCTGGGCGCGACAGGACAGGTGTCGGCGCCGCCGCCGGGAAGTCTTCGGACCGGGATCAGCCCTCGGCCGGTGTGCGCGGGCGCGGCACGCCCGCGGTGAGCAGCTGCGTGGGTGTGGTGGCGTGCACTTCGGCCGTGGTCCGCGCGGTGGCCAGCAGCAGGACCGGCCGGGCGGTCGTCACGGCCTCCTTACAGGCCCAGATGGCCGCCGAGCGGAGGTCATCGGGGTCGTCGGCCCGGTGCGCCGAGCAGCCGTACGCCCGCATCAGCTCCAGCGCCTCCGTGCCACCCCGGCCGCCGGGACCGATCGCGGCCAGCACGAACGGCAGCTCGTGCCGCGCCGCGACCGCCAAGGCGTCCGCTACGTGGCGCAGTTCGTGTACGCGGACGAGTGCGACGACCGCGGTGTCCCGGTGTCCCTGTGCGTCCAGGGCCATCCGTACGCCGATCGCCGCCGGCACCGGACGGCCGGGTGGCCCGTCCCGGCCGCACGCCACGTACCGGCGTGCGCCGTGGTCGGCCCGGCGTGGGCCGCCGCAGAGCCGGTACAGAACGGCATCGGTGACGAGATGGGCGGCGTGGCCGTCCGCGGCCACGGCCTCGGTGATCACCCGGCAGGCCGTCAACGGGCCGCCGGTCGGGGGCCGGTGATCGGTGAGCGCTGCCCACCGGCCACCGTCGGCCTGTGCGCCGCGCTCCTCGGCCGCCGCGAGCAGGGCTTCGAGGGACAGGAGCAGATCGCAGACGAGGGCCGTGCCGGAGCCGCCGGGCGCCGCGCGACCGTCGCCGTCCGGGTCTGCCCGCCGTGGCGCGGCATCGACCCGCACCACCGTCCGTCCGCCCGCGCTGATACCGCCGGTCTCCCCGCCGATGCCGAGCGCGAGGACGAAGTCCGCCCGCGGGTCCGGCACTTCGGCCGTGCCCGCGTACAGCTCGTGGTCCTCTCCCACGCAGCCCCGGGCCCGCGGCGTGACCTGGAACGGTACGCCCAGGTACGTCACCAGCTCGCGCAGTGCCGCCCCCGCGCCCGCGGCCCGCACACCGCGGCCCGCGAGGACCAGTGGGCGCCGGGCGGCCAGCAGCAGGTTGAGGACGGCTGCGACGTCCGGCGGATGCGGGGCGGTGGTGACCGGCGGCCGGGCCACCGCGGCGTACGGGATGCCGTGGTCGGCCGTCCCGTACGGGAGGTAGACCAGAACGGGCCCGGGGCGCCCCTCCCGCGCGGTCCGGAAGGCCGTGCGGAGAGCCTGCGGAATGCGCGTCGGGTCCTCGACCCGTACGGCGCACTTGGTCACCGGCCGGGCCGACCGGACGAGTTCGGCGGCCGGAACCGTCGGATCGTCGCGGCCGGGCGGCACGGTCCGGCCGGTCACGCAGACCAGCGGAACCGCGTCCGACCATGCCGCGCGGAGCCCGTCGAGCAGCCCGCCGAGGCCCGTCCCCCGTCCGGGCCCGGACCGCTCGAACCGCTCGGACCGCTCCGGGACCGCGACGACGACACCGGTCCTCCCGCTCGTACGGGCCCAGCCGTCCGCCATGTGGACCGCGTCCTGCTCATGACGGGCCATCAGGTGACCGAGGCCGTCGGCCTTTTCCAGCGCCCCGTACCACGGCAGGGCCGTGGCGCCGGGGGAGCCGAAGAACTGGTCGGCGCCCTCGTCCCCGAGGATCTCGACGGCCGCCCGTACGGCGGGAATCCGGGTCGTCACCACGGTGTCAGCCGGTGGTGTGGCCGGAGAGGCGTTCGACGCCGCGCAGGAGGGCGGAGTGGTCGAGGTGGCCGTCGCCCTGGGCGCGCAGGGCGGTGATCA